>NZ_JCBANH010000069.1:0-34509 GCF_059760925.1 Achromobacter sp. 1011791174 | reverse complement strand
GGCCTGCCCGGCGGACTCGTCCGCCAGGCCAGTCGCATTCAGGCCCACATCCAGGCCGTCTCCCAGGCCGTCTCCCAGGCCCGCGCCCAGGCTTTCGTCCAGACTTTCAGCCTGCTTTTCGACCGTTTTCCGGCCCCGTCGCTCGCTCTTGGACATGCTAGACTGTTCCCGAGGTAAACCCCTCATTATCCACAGCACCAATTCCTGCGTCCACCCAGCCCAATAGACTCCCATGAGCACCCTTTTCGATTCCGTCGAACTCGCGCCGCGCGACCCCATCCTTGGCCTGAACGAACAATTCAACGCGGACACTCGTCCCGGTAAAGTCAATCTGGGCGTGGGCGTGTACTACGACGACCAGGGTCGCATCCCTCTGCTGGGCGCGGTGCGCAAGGCCGAAGCTGCCCGCATCGAGGCCGCCGCGGCCCGCGGCTACCTGCCGATCGAAGGCATCGCCGGCTACAACAAGGGCGCGCAGGCGCTGCTGCTGGGCAACGACTCCCCGCTGGCCGCCGCCGGCCGCGTGCTGACCACGCAGGCCCTGGGCGGCACCGGCGCGCTCAAGATCGGCGCCGACTTCCTGCACCAGCTGCTGCCGGGCTCCAAGGTCCTGATCAGCAACCCCAGCTGGGAAAACCACCGCGCCCTGTTCGAGCGCGCCGGCTTCGAAGTCGGCACCTACACGTACTATGACGCCGCCACCCGCGGCCTGAACTTCGAAGGCATGCTGGCCGACCTGAAGGCCGCGCCGGCCAAGACCGTCGTCGTGCTGCACGCCTGCTGCCACAACCCGACCGGCGTGGATCCCACGTTCGAGCAGTGGAAGCAGATCGCCGACGTCGTCAAGCAGAACCAGCTGGTCCCGTTCCTGGACATCGCCTACCAGGGCTTCGGCGACGGCCTGCAGGAAGACGCCGCGGTCGTGCGCATGTTCGCCGAGCAGGACCTGACGATGTTCATCAGCTCCTCGTTCTCCAAGTCCTTCTCGCTGTATGGCGAACGCGTCGGCGCCCTGACCGTGGTGGCCGGCAGCAAGGACGAAGCCGTGCGCGTGCTGAGCCAGCTCAAGCGCGTCATCCGCACCAACTACTCCAACCCGCCCACCCACGGCGGCACGGTGGTGTCGACGGTGCTGAACTCGCCCGAACTGTTCTCCCTGTGGGAAGAAGAGCTCGCCGGCATGCGCGACCGCATCCGCCTGATGCGCAAGCAGCTGGTCGAGAAAATCAAGGAACACGGCGGCAAGCAGGACTTCAGCTTCGTCCTGGCCCAGCGCGGCATGTTCTCGTACTCGGGCCTGAGCGCCGCCCAGGTCGACCGCCTGCGCGAAGAGCACGGCGTGTACGCCGTCTCCAGCGGCCGCATCTGCGTCGCCGCGCTGAACAGCGGCAACATCGACAAGGTGGCCAAGGCCATCGCCGCGGTGCTCTGAGCCTGACGCCCGGCGCGGCGCCATGCCGCCGCTGGCAACTGGCGATGCAAGACGGGACCCATGCGGGTCCCGTTTTGTTTTGGCGGCGTGCGCTTGCATTTTTCCGTTATGTCCCCCAGAATGGCGCTGTATATATGTACAGTCCGCAAGCAACGGATCATCGCCATGGCCAGCAAACTCACGGAACGCCAGCAGCAAATCCTCGACCTCATCAGGCAAACCGTCGCGCGCACGGGCTTTCCGCCCACCCGCGCCGAAATTGCCCAGGCGCTGGGTTTCCGCTCCCCCAACGCGGCAGAGGATCACCTCAAGGCATTGGCCCGCAAGGGCGCCATCGAGCTGACCGCCGGCGCCTCGCGCGGCATTCGCCTGAAGGACGCCGCCACGGCGCCAGCGCAGGCCATGCTGCCCCATCCCGCCCTGGCCCAGCTGCTGCTGCCGCTGGTTGGCCGCGTTGCCGCTGGCAGCCCGATCCTGGCGGCCGAGCATGTAGAGCGCGAGGTCGGCGTCGACCCCGGCCTGTTCGCCCAGACACCCGATTACCTGCTGAAAGTGCGCGGCATGAGCATGCGCGACGCCGGCATTCTTGAAGGCGACCTGCTGGCGGTCAAACGCGCCACCGAAGCGCGCAACGGCCAGATCGTGGTCGCCCGCCTGGGCGACGACGTGACGGTCAAGCGCTTGCAGCGCCAGAATGGCCGCCTGGAACTGCTGCCCGAGAACCCGGATTTCGCCCCCATCGTCGTGGACGCCGAACAGGAGTTCGCGCTGGAGGGCATCGCTGTCGGGCTGATCCGCACTCAGGCCCTGCACTGAGCACGCGCCATTGCGGTCGACCTGGGCTTGACCACGCCCGGCTCCCGCAGCATCGATCGCTACACCGCGACAGGAAACCCCGCCATGGCGGGGTTTTTGTTTGGCGATGCGTCAGGGCACGACACCAGGTTGGCCCTGGCACCAGCATGCCCCTCTTATCGGCGCCAGCTCGGCCACACGCTTCATGCCGACGCCATGGCATATCCATCGGAGCCGTCGTTGCCCCTAAAAGAAAAGCGCCGCATAAGCGGCGCTTTTCTTATCTGCTCAGGATATCAGTGCTTGAGCACCGGATCCGTGCTGCCCGGTTCCGCCGGCTTGGCCACCAGCGGTTCCTTGACGGCTTCTTCCTCGGCCAGCGGCTCCGGCAGGCGCTCCAGAGCCAGCTCCAGAACCTTGTCGATCCAGCGCACCGGCACGATTTCCAGATGATTCTTGACGTTGTCCGGAATCTCCGCCAAGTCCTTGACGTTTTCTTCCGGAATCAAGACCGTCTTGATGCCGCCGCGATGCGCGGCCAGCAGCTTTTCCTTCAGGCCGCCGATGGGCAGGACTTCGCCGCGCAGCGTGATCTCGCCGGTCATGGCGACGTCGGCGCGCACCGGGATGCGCGACAGGGCCGACACCATGGCCGTGGTGATCGCGATACCCGCGGACGGACCGTCCTTGGGCGTCGCGCCTTCCGGCACGTGCACGTGCATGTCGTGCTTCTCGAACACGCTGTCCGCGAAGCCCAGGCGCCGGGCGCGCGAGCGCACCACGGTGCGGGCGGCCTCGACCGATTCCTTCATGACGTCGCCGAGCGAGCCCGTGCGCTGGATCACGCCCTTGCCGGGCATGTCCGCCACTTCGATCGTCAGCAGGTCGCCACCGACTTCCGTCCAGGCCAGGCCGGTGACCTGGCCGATCTGGTTTTCCTTCTCGGCCATGCCAAACGTGTAGCGACGCACGCCCAGATAGTCGGACAGATTTTCACCGGTGACGTTGACGACCTTGGCTTCCGCGGTCTTGCCTTCAGCCTTGGCCTTGTCGCTCTGTGTGAGCAGCTGCTTGATGACCTTGCGGCAGATCTTGCCCACTTCACGCTCGAGCGCGCGCACGCCGGCTTCCCGGGTGTAGTAGCGCACGATGTCGCGCAGCGCGGACTCATCGACCGTCAGCTCGTTGTCCTTGACGCCGTTGTTCTTCATCAGCTTGGGCAGCAGATGGTCGCGGGCGATGTGGATCTTTTCCTCTTCCGTGTAACCCGACAGGCGGATCACTTCCATGCGGTCCAGCAGCGCCGGCGGAATATTCAGCGTGTTGCTGGTCGCGACGAACATCACATCGGACAGATCGAAATCGACCTCGATATAGTGGTCCTGGAACGTGTGGTTCTGTTCGGGATCCAGCACTTCCAGCAGCGCCGACGAAGGATCGCCACGGAAATCCATGCCCAGCTTGTCGATCTCGTCCAGCAGGAACAGCGGGTTGCGCACGCCGACCTTGGTCATGTTCTGGACGATCTTGCCGGGCATCGAGCCGATATACGTGCGGCGATGGCCGCGGATCTCGGCTTCGTCGCGCACGCCGCCCAGGGCCATGCGCACGAACTTGCGGTTCGTGGCCTTGGCGATGGACTGGCCGAGCGAGGTCTTGCCCACGCCCGGAGGCCCGACCAGGCACAGGATCGGCGCCTTGACCTTGTCCACGCGCTGTTGCACCGCGAGGTATTCAAGGATGCGTTCCTTGACCTTCTCGAGGCCATAGTGGTCGTTGTCCAGCACCGTCTCGGCGTTGCTGATCGAGTTGTTGATCTTGCTCTTCTTCTTCCAGGGAAGATTGATGAGCGTATCGATGTAGTTGCGCACCACCGTGGCTTCGGCGGACATGGGCGACATGAGCTTGAGCTTCTTGAGCTCGGCGTCGGCCTTCTTACGGGCCTCCTTGGGCATGTGCGCGGCGATGATCTTCTTTTCGAGTTCCTCGATGTCAGCGCCTTCCTCGCCTTCGCCCAGTTCCTTCTGGATGGCCTTGACCTGTTCGTTCAGGTAGTAGTCGCGCTGGCTCTTCTCCATCTGCTTCTTGACGCGGCCGCGGATACGCTTCTCGACCTGGAGAATGTCGATTTCGGTTTCCAGCTGCGTCAGCAGGCCTTCGAGGCGCTCGGAGGTGCCGACGATCTCGAGCATCTTCTGCTTCTGCTCGAGCTTGAGCGGCAGGTGCGCGGCGATCGTGTCGGCCAGGCGGCCGGCGTCGTCGATGCCGGCGAGCGAGGTCAGGATCTCGGGCGGGATCTTCTTGTTGAGTTTGACGTACTGCTCGAACTGCGCAACGATCGCGCGGCGCAGCGCCTCGGTCTCGGAACCCTGAATGGCATCCGGCTCGATCGGGGTGACCTGGCAGGTGAAGTGCGAATCCGCGTCTTCGATGGTGTTGATGCGGGCGCGCTGCGTGCCCTCGACCAGCACCTTCACGGTGCCGTCGGGCAGCTTCAGCATCTGCAGGATGCCGGCGACGCAGCCGATTTCGTAGACGTCTTCGGGAGTGGGATCATCCTTGCCGGCGGACTTTTGCGCCACCAGCATGATGCTCTTGCCCGCTTCCATCGCGACTTCCAGCGCGCGGATCGAGCGCGGACGGCCGACGAACAGCGGGATGACCATGTGCGGGAACACCACCACGTCGCGCAGCGGCAACAGCGGCAGGTCGATCGGGTCGGAAGGCAGGGTCTGGCTGGCAGACATAGATGGTTCCTCGGTATGACTCGGCGTATCGGGGACAGAGAAGGCCCGAAAACACGGGCGCCCTCGTCAGTTACGTCTGTTATGGGAACAATAGCCGAAAATTCAAGGTCCCGGCGTCCTGGTGGCCAACAAGGCCAAAAAAACCCGTTACATGAACGGGTTTTCTTGAAATGTCAGGCTGCGGCGTCGCGGACTTCCCCGCGCTCCGGCTTTTCCGAAGCGCCGGCCTCGTCAGCGTAGATCAGCAAGGGCTTGCCGTCGCCTTCGATGACATTCTCGTCCAGCACCACGCGCTTGACGTTGCCTTGGGAAGGCAGGTCATACATGGTGTCGAGCAACGCCTGCTCGATGATGGAGCGCAGGCCGCGCGCGCCGGTCTTGCGCTTGAGCGCCTTGCGGGCGATGGCCGTCAGGGCGGTGGGACGCACATCCAGCTCGGCGCCTTCCATCGCGAACAGCTTCTGGAACTGCTTGAGCAGCGCGTTCTTCGGTTCGGTCAGGATCTGGATGAGAGCAGCCTCGTCCAGCTCATCGAGCGTGGCGACCACCGGCAGGCGGCCGACCAGCTCGGGGATCAGGCCGAACTTGATCAGGTCTTCGGGCTCGACTTCGGAGAAGAGTTCGCCCACGCCGCGCTCGGACTTGGCCCGGACCGAGGCCGAGAAGCCGATGCCGGATTTTTCGGTGCGGTCGCGGATGACCTTTTCCAGGCCGTCGAAGGCGCCGCCGACGATGAACAGGATGTTGGTCGTGTCGACCTGGACGAAGTCCTGGTTCGGGTGCTTGCGCCCGCCTTGCGGCGGCACCGAGGCCACCGTGCCTTCGATCAGCTTCAGCAGGGCCTGCTGCACGCCCTCGCCCGATACGTCACGCGTGATGGACGGGTTGTCGGACTTGCGCGAGATCTTGTCGATTTCATCGATGTAGATGATGGCGCGCTGCGCCTTCTCGACCTCGTAGTTGCAGTTCTGCAGCAGCTTCTGGATGATGTTTTCGACGTCTTCGCCCACGTAGCCGGCTTCGGTCAACGTGGTGGCGTCGGCCATGACGAAGGGCACGTTCAGCATGCGCGCCAGCGTCTGGGCCAGCAGGGTCTTGCCCGAGCCGGTCGGGCCGATCAGCATGATGTTGCTCTTGGAGAGCTCGACCTCGTCGCCCTTGATCTCGCCGTGGCGGATCCGCTTGTAGTGGTTGTAGACCGCCACCGCCAGCATGCGCTTGGGCAGCGACTGCCCGATCACGTACTGGTCCAGGAAGGTCTTGATTTCAGCCGGAGTGGGCAGTTCGGAACGAATCGCCGCGCGCGCGGTTGCCTGGGCTTCCTCGCGGATGATGTCGTTGCACAGGTCGATGCACTCATCGCAGATGAATACCGACGGACCTGCGATCAGCTTGCGGACTTCGTGCTGGCTTTTATTGCAAAACGAGCAATGCAGCACCTTTGCGTCTGCCGATCCCTTTTTTTCAGGCATATGTATTTCGTATCTCAGGTAACGACGCGCCAGGCCCTAAGGACCCGGCGCAGCCTACGCATACTCGAACGTGATGGCAGCTGATTCGGACAAGCCGGAAAGTCAGCCTTCCGAACGGGAGGTCATCACCTTGTCGACCAGTCCATACGATACCGCATCTTCGGCGGACATGAAGTTGTCACGTTCCGTGTCCAAGGCGATGCGTTCGACGGGCTGGCCGGTGTTTTCGGCCAGGATGCGGTTCAGGCGCTCGCGCAGATCCAGGATTTCGCGGGCCTGGATCTGGATGTCGGAGGCCTGGCCCTGGGCGCCGCCCGAGGGCTGGTGAATCATGATGCGGGAGTTGGGAAGCGTGAAACGCTTGCCCTTCTTGCCCGCCGCCAGCAGGAACGCGCCCATGCTGGCCGCCAGGCCGGTGCACAGGGTGGACACGTCCGGCTTGACGAACTGCATCGTGTCGTAGATGGCCATCCCCGCGTACACCGACCCGCCGGGCGAGTTGATGTACAGGGAAATGTCCTTGTCAGGATTCTCCGATTCCAGGAACAGCAACTGGGCGACCACCAGGTTGGCGGTCGCGTCGTTGACCGGGCCCACCAGGAAGATGAGCCGCTCGCGGAGCAGACGCGAGTAGATGTCGTAGGCGCGTTCACCGCGCCCCGACTGCTCGATCACCATGGGAATGTAGCCCAGGCCGGTGGGGGTCACCGAAGACCCGCCATTCATTGCCGCATAGAAATCGGTGAATCTCTGCATAGTAATTACGCCATCCCCATCAACTGATCGAAAGGCACCTTCTCGTCGGTGACCTTGGCCTTTTCCAGAACGTGCGCGACGACATTGTCTTCCAGCACGATAGCCTCGATTTCAGCACGACGCTGGCGGTCAGCCAGGTAATAGCTGACAACCTGAGCGGGTTGTTCGTAGTTCTGGGCGAACTCTTCGATGCGGGCGCGGACCTGTTCCGGCTTGGCTTGCAGCTGGGCTTGCTTGACCAGCTCGGACACCAGCAGGCCCAGGCGCACGCGGCGCTCGGACTCGGTGGCGAAGGCTTCGGCGGGGATCGGCACCGACTCGGCGTTGGGGATGCCGCGCTGCTTCAGTTCTTCGCGGGCGGCGGCCACGCGGCCTTGCACGTCGTTGTCGACCAGGGCCTTCGGCACGTCGAACTTGCCGGCTTCGACCAGGGCGTCCATCACGCTGGCCTTGGTGCGGCCTTGCGAGCGCGTCTTGACTTCGCGTTCGATGTTGCTGCGGATGTCGGCCTTGAGCTTTTCCACGTCGCCTTCGGCCTGGCCGAGGGACTTGGCGAATTCGCCGTTCAGCTCGGGCAGCACGCCTTCAGCCACTTCCTTGACGGTGATGGTGAACTCGGCGGTCTTGCCGGCGACTTCCTTGCCCTGGTAGTCATCGGGGAACTTGAGCGGGAAGACCTTGGTCTCGCCGGCCTTCAGGCCACGGGCGGCTTCCTCGAACTCGGGCAGCATGCGACCCTGGCCCAGCACGAAGGGGAAGCCTTCGGCCTTGCCGCCTTCGAACGGCACGCCGTCGATGGTGCCGGCGAAGTCCAGCGTGACGCGGTCGCCGTCTTGCGAGGCGCGGCCTTCACGGGCTTCGAACGTGGCGCGCTGCTTGCGCAGCACGTCCAGGGTCTGCTGCACTTCGGCGTCGGTCACGGCGGTTTCGTAGCGCGTGACGGCCAGGCCCGACAGGTCAGGCACGGCGACTTCGGGATAGACCTCGAACGTGGCGGTGAACGCCAGCGTGTCATCCGAGACGCCTTCGGTCTTGGGTTCCAGGTTCGGGGCGCCGGCGACGCGCAGCTTCGCGCCGTCCACGGCTTGTTCGAAAGCGCGGCCGACCTGGCTGTTGATCACGTCATAGCGGATGCCGGGGCCATGGCTGCGTTCGAGCATGGCGAGCGGAGCTTTGCCGGGACGGAAGCCGGGCACCTTGGCGGTGCGGGCCACGCGCTTGAGCTGCGCCTGGACTTCCTTTTCGACGTCGGCCACCGAAACGGCCAGATCAACACGGCGCTCCAGGCCGGAGAGGGTTTCAACCACAGGCTGCATTAAAAGACCTATTTTCCGAAAAATGAATGGTGACGGGCGGATAAACGCGGCATTTTACCGGAAACTTCCGGATCCCTGACGCGACGGGGCGCGGGCCCCGGATAAATCCGGATGCCCGCGCCCCGTTTTCCTCCCGGTGGAAGCGGGATCGAACGCCTTACTTGGCCTTGGCGATGCGCTCTTCGATGTGCTGCGCGCGCTTGGCCGAGGACGGATGCGAACTCATCATATCGCTCTTGCCGCCGTCCAGTTCGGCCAGCTTCTGGAACGCCGTGACCAGGCCACGGGCATTGAGTTTCTTGGCCTGGATCAGGTCGAACGAGTAGTCGTCGGCAGCGCTTTCCTGCGATTGCGAGAACTGCGCGTTGATGAACTTCTCGGTCAGGTTGCCCAGCTGCGACTTGTTCAGCGCGGCGACCGTCGCGCCGCCGGCGGCGTCGGCGGCATCGCGGGCGGCCGAGACCGTGTAGGCGGTCTGCATGGCCTTCTTGCTGTGACCCAGCGCGACGTGGCCGATTTCGTGGCCCACCACGCCCAGCACTTCGTCGTCATTCATCATGTCCATCAGGCCGCTGTAGACGCGGATGCAGCCGTTGGCCATGGCCCAGGCATTGACGTCCTTGGTGATGTAGACCTTGTAGTTGGCGGGCTGGCCATTGACGCTGGCGCCAAGCGACTTGGCCAGCTTCTGCAGGCGGGCGTCGTACTTGCTGCCGGGCGCGGCGATCTTTTCCTGCGAATCGCTTTGCGCGCACGCCTTGTCCGACAGGGTCTTGATGTCCGCATCGCTCAGGGTGGCGGCCTGCACGACCTTGCTGCCGGCGCCGACCAGGCCGCCGATGTCGAGGGCATGCGAAACGGAGTACGGAGCGAGCGCGAGCGCCAGGGCTGCGGCGGTGTACCGGATCTTCATGGGAACAAACTCCTTTTTGACAAGCTCTATGCGAATTCGCCGGCAATTCTATCTATGGGAAAACCAGCGCAGACGTTTCGCCACAGAGTTTCGCAAATGCGAATTTCCCTTACATAAAAGCCATGCAAACCCCCATAGGGCATGCTAGGCACGGGATGACGCCACCCCGAATCCGCGGCAATGCGATGCTTGGAAATCGTTACGGAAACAGGTGTCCGCTGTTGCTTCGCATTGATAGAATTGCCGCCGCGCTTTTTCCCGCAAACAACAAACGGCTCGCAACCCAACCATGATGTCCACCAACACCCCTCCCCGCCTCGGCCTGCTGCCCGGCCTGATCTTCAGCTCGCGCTGGCTGCAATTGCCGCTGTATCTGGGGCTGATCGTCGCGCAAGGCGTCTATGTCATGCTGTTCCTGAAGGAACTTTGGCACCTGCTGACGCACGCCACCAGCTTCGGCGAGATGGAGATCATGCTGCTGGTGCTGGGCCTGATCGATGTGGTGATGATCTCCAACCTGCTGGTGATGGTGATCGTCGGCGGCTACGAGACCTTCGTGTCGCGCCTGCGCCTGCAAAACCACCCGGACCAGCCGGAGTGGCTCAGCCACGTGAACGCCAGCGTGCTGAAGGTCAAGCTGGCCATGGCCATCATCGGCATTTCCTCGATCCACCTGCTGCGCACCTTCATCGAGGCCGGCACGCTGGGCACGCCCAATGCACGTTTCACCGAGGCCGGCGTGATGTGGCAGACCATCATTCACGCACTCTTCATCGCCTCGGCCCTGGGCATCGCCCTGGTGGACAGGCTGTCGTCGCCCCCCCACGCGAAGCACCACTGAACAACGCCTCGGCCTGCTGCATGCAAATGCGGCGGGTGCTGGATTGCCGACGGCGGGCGACACGCCGCGCATGCCGAAGCATGATTGCGGCGTGGAGCACGGCCGGGCCGGGCTTGCCGGAAAGCGGCGATATTGCTACTTTTGCCACGCCCCCCCATTCCCGACAGGAGCGCGTCCACCATGACCATCCTCGTTTATGCCGCCAACGCCCGCGCCCTTTGGGACACGATTCAGGCAGACATCCCGGCCATCGGCGCCAAGGGCACCTCCAGCAGCAATACCTGGCGCAAGGACGACAGCGGCCGCGCCACCAAGATCTATCGGGCCATGCCGACCGGTGAGCACGATGAGCGCGCCTATTTCGTCGGCACGGTGCGAACCGGCCAGTTGCTGCTGCTGGACCTGCTGCCTGGCAGCGAGACGCTCACCTGGCCGCTGTTCGGCGCCTTGCACGGCCATCTGTCAGGCATGCTGTTGGACACCTATTCCGATGCCGTCCTGTCGTTGAACCTGTACCCCAACCGGCCGATCGAAGGCTGAAAGCCGGCGCCCGCGAACCCCAGGCAAAAAAAATGCCAGTCAGCATCACTGACTGGCATTTTTCATGTGGAAGGCTTTGAAAGCCCGGGCCATGCAGGCATGCCGCCCCACGAACCCCAGGCGCGGCGGATCAGGCCGAAACCTTGATGTTCTTCGCGCTCGGACCCTTGGGGCCGGTGCCTACCTCAAAGCTGACGCGCTGGTTCTCCTGCAGCGTCTTGTAGCCTTCGCTGCGGATTTCGGAGTAGTGAGCGAAAAGATCCTTGCTGCCGTCGTCGGGAACGATGAAGCCATACCCTTTTTCGGCGTTGAACCACTTGACGATGCCGGTTGCCATATGCGGATGTCCTTGAATCCAGGGGAAGCGATTGCTCGCGGGGCGCCAGATCGTCAAGGATGGGAGAGGAAGCAACCGCAACAACAATGACGGCGACAAGTTAAACGCAGACCGCGTCGCTTGAAAATCTCGCTGGAACCAGTGTATTGGCGAATTTCGAAAAACGTCAATTGTGCAATTCCCGACCCTGCCCGCCGCGCTCCTGGAGCCGGAAGAACGGGCCTGGTCATCAACGAGCCGCGTCACCATGCATTTTGTTGAAATGTATGGATATTTTCAAATTGGCGTTCGTTGACACATAAAGAAACCAGAATAAACGACACGCGATTCGTCAGCCCGAAAAACCGCCCCCATCCAGGAACGCCTGCTCGGCAGGCGTGGTCAGGCGGCCCAGCGCCGCGTTACGGTGGGGGAAACGACCGAAACGCTTGATGATGTCGCGATGCAGGACCGCCCAGCGCAGCGTGTCGCCGCCCAGCGCCTCCATCAGCGCCACGCCGCGTTCCTGCGCCTCCAGGTCCTCGGCGTGCTCGAAAGGCAGATAGAAGAACTGGCGCAGTTGCGCATCGACCGCCAGGTCATGGCCAACGCCGATCGCGTACTCGGCGCAATAGCGCGCCAACGGATCAGTGGCGAACATGTGCGCCGTGCCACGATAGGCGTTGCGCGGGAACTGGTCCAGCAGGACCATCAGCGCCAGCGCCCCGGTGGAATCTCCCAGCCAGTCGTCCAGCTCGCGGGTCGCGGCGGCGATGTGGGCGCTCTCGAATCGCCGCCGGAATTCGGCGTCGAAGGCCGCGTTCTTGCTGAACCATTGCTGAGGGCCCGCGTCGCGCCAGAAAGCGACGACCTCGGCGGGCTGCGGAAGCGGCGTGGGCAGGGAAGATGAGGACATGCTGGACATCCAGGAAAGAAGAAATGCGGCAGCGCGGGCGCGCACTTGCAGCATACAACGCCGCCCGGCCGTTCCTGCCCGGGATGCGAGGACAACATCATCGCCGGACGCTCGATGCTGGCTTCCTTGCGGGCGTTCGGCGTGGCGCGGCAACAAAAAAACCCCCCCCTGACGGGGGCTTTTCCGAAAAATCAGGTCCTTACAGGACTTGAATCTTCGTAGCTTGCGGACCCTTCGGACCGTTGGCGGTCACGAAGCTGACGCGCTGGTTCTCTTCCAGAGACTTGAAGCCCGAACCCTGAATCTCGGAGAAGTGGGCGAACAGGTCCTTACCACCCGCTTCCGGGGTGATAAAGCCATAGCCTTTTTCCGAATTGAACCACTTAACGACGCCGGTTTCCATACTGTATTTCCTAGAGATAATGGGCAAATGCCCGGAGGTCACGAATCAATCAAGGAGGGGACAGTAGAACAATAACACTGAGCCGGAAAAGGCACGGCACTGAACGAAAATCGCAACGCTTGTGATCGTGTGCCGACACTATCGTTAGGTTCCCCTCACAAGTCAATATAATCTTAAAAAACGCGTGCCAATAATGCAACAAAGAGAAACTGACGAATATTCACGCACGTTTTTATAGAAAACAAAAAGCCCTGCACTGGTGCAAAACACCAACGCATGATGAAAAAACAAGCAAGGCTTATATAAATGCCGTGTAAACCCTTATACGAACAAACTCTTCATATACGTCGTTTACACAGGCACCCTGGTTTGCCGCCAGGCTTACTCGTCGATGGGCAAACCAAGCAGATCGAGCGCCGCGCCGAAAGCGTCGGTGTCCGAGCACAGGAAAACCGCCACGTCGCCGGGGTTCATATTTTCCAGGACCTGGTCGATCTGGTCTTGCGCATTATCAATATTGTCGACATTGGCTGCGTGTATGTCCGCTCCGGCCTCGACTTTCTCGCGGGGGACGATCTCTGCGATCGCGTTGAGATCGGTGACGCCCGTCACGACGTAGACGCTGATGCTCTCGCCGTCCAGCGTCGTGTGCAGTTCGACGCCGCCCGCCACGTCGGCAAGGTGCCGACTTTGTATTTCCATGATCCTTCTTCCTTGATGCGCGGGCCAGGCCCGCTTGAGCATGCCTCATGACGGTGCATGATCACGCCCAGGCGCGACTATAACAGCCTTGTGCTACCGATTCCTGACTTTCGGCCCGAGCGACGGGCGCGCCGCCCCCGACGTGGCGGCCACGCTACGGCTGCGCACCCCGGCATCGGCCAGCGTCCGCCCCAGCGCCTGCTGCGCGGCCAGGAACGCGGCCTTCTCGTCACCCGTCAGTTTGCACAGGAACAACTGCGCCAGCAGCTGGGTGCGCCGGGCCTTGCGATTGTCGGATTCCTGCGACAACCACTCCCCCACCCAGGCGGCGGCCTCCTCGGCCGTGCCCTGCAGCTTGACGTGTCCCAGCAGGTCGAAAATGGTGACGCCAGCGAGACGGCCTTCCTCGTCGCGGCCCAGATACAGTTTCGCGACCTGGCCGGTGTAACCAGGCACCACGGCGACGCAGTCGCGTTCGGCGGGCTTCTTCATCGTCCGGCCCCCCAGGGAAAAGCGCCCTCGAGACCGGGGCGGGAAACGCGCGCGGCATGCGCGGCGTGCATAGCTTCATTCATACGTGTAGCGCCAATGCGGTAAACCAACGATCCCGGACTGTAACCCAGCCGCCGGCCCTGTCGCATCGCTGCCGCGGAACTCTGCTATTGTCGGCCTGTTTCTTCCCTACCCCCACATGGTGGACATCATGCAACGCGATTTCGATCTGGTCGTCACGATCCTGGGAGCCCTGCGCGACGCGCCTGGCCCCAACCTGAGCACCCTGGACATCAAGAACGCCGCCCTGGCGCCGCACCCCGAAGAGCAAGGCCTGCAGCTCATCGCGCATCACATGGACCTGCTGGCAGACGCCGGGCTGGTCAAGCAGATCAGCGAAACCGCCGCCAATGCCGGCGCGACCCGCTGGCGCATCACCTGGAAGGGCTATGACGCCCTCGAGCAGGACGACGAGGACGAAGAGGAATACGAAGAGGACGAAGACGAGGACGGCGAAGAGGACTACGAAGAAGAGGAATAAGACCCCTTCCCGCCCGCTCAGCGTTCCGCGCGGCGCAGCAGGATGCGCCGCGTGAGCAGCGAGGCCGCGGCGGCGATCACCAGTCCGAACATGAAGGCGGCGATGGACAGCATCGCCGCCAGATCCGCGAATCCATTCAGGCGCGACAACACCAGCACCGCGACGAAAATCGCCACCGCCAGCGCCGCCACCCCGATCAAGGTCCGTTTGACCGATCCCAGCCGGCCGCACAGCGCGCCGCCAGCCAGCGCCGCCGCCACGACGGCGGCCATGGACCAGAACAGATATTCGTACTGCACCGCGGACATCCTCCGTAGCCTGGAATCGCCCGCATTATAGGCAGCCGGCCAGGCGGGACTATGCCTGCGCCAGCGCGACGGCGCTGATTTCCACCAGCGCGCCGTAATGCAGTTCGCCGGTCGGCACGATGGCGCGCGCCGGCTTGTGCGCCCCAAAGCGGCGCTCGTAAACGCGGTTGACCTCGTCCCACAAGCCCACGTCGCGCACGTAGACAGTGACATTGACCACGGCCGCCAGCGACGAGTCCGCCGCCAGCAGGATGGCTTCCATGCTGCGCAGCGCCGCTTCGGCCTGCGCCGCCGCGCCCTGCGCCAGCACGGGCCGGGCGCCCGGCCCGGCCGGTGCCAGGAAGCCGAGCTGTCCCGAGACAAAAACAAAGCCGTTGGCACGCACCGCCTGCGAATAATGGCCGGCGGGCGGCGTGGCGTCGGGGGTGTAAATCAGGTCCATGCGGATTCCAGTCCAGGCGCGGCTCACCAGCCGCGGAAACGTTCCCAGTGCGCGACGACCTCGGGCGAGGCTCCGCGCACCACTTCATAGGCCTCATGCTGCGCGCAGGTGGCGCAGGCATGATTGGGCAGGATGCGCAGTTTGGTGCCCAACGGCAGATCCGGCAAGGTCGCGCCACTGCCGGCGCGCAGCTTGATGATGCCCTGCTCCTGGTTGGTCTCGGCCAGCAGCAGGTCGGGATACGGCCGGCCCTGCGCATCGCACACCAGGCCGTACAGCTGGTCCACGGGCTGCTTCGCCGTGCCGCGATCGCGCGACATCGCCATCCAGCCCGCGTCCACCAGGATCCAGCCCTTTTCGGCCTGATGACCGATCACCGTGGTCAGCACCGATGCCGCGATATCGTCGGCCTGGCATACGCCCAGCCCCGCCATCACCAGGTCGAAGAACACGTAGACGCCGGCGCGCACCTCGGTCACGCCCTCCAGGCTGCGGGCGAAATGGGCGGTGGGCGTGGACCCCACGCTGACGACCGGACACGGCAGGCCGGCGGCGCGGATGGCGTCGGCGCAGCTCACCGCCGCCCGCCGCTCCTGCTCGGCCATGTCGGCGATGGCCTCGACGCTGCGGCAGCCATAGGACTCACCTGCGTGCGTCATGACGCCGCGCAGGCAGCCCGCGCCGTGCAGCTCGCGGGCGATCGCCAGCAGTTGTTCGGTATTGCCCGGCTGGACGCCCGCGCGGTGGCCGTCGCAATCGATCTCGATCAGCGCGGGAATGATCTCGCCCTGGGCCTGCGCGCGCCCGGCGACGGCGCTCGCGGCCTGAAGGCTGTCGACCACCACGGTCAGGTCCGCCCCCTGGCGGCGCAGGGCTAGCACGCGATCCAGTTTGGCCGGCGACACGCCCACGGCGTAGAGCAGGTCCGTGATGCCGGCGGCGGCGAACTGCTCGGCCTCCTGCAAGGTGGAGACCGCCGCAGGGCCGGTGGGCCCCGTCATTACACGGCGCGCCACGTCGATGGATTTCGGCGTCTTCAGGTGTGGCCGCAGGCGCACGCCATGCCCTGCCATCAGGCCGTTCAGGCGCTCGATGTTGCGCGTCATCCGCGTCTCGTCCAGGACCAGGCAAGGCGTGTCCAGGGATTCCAGGGTCGGGCGCTGCGAGGCGCTGAGCGTGTCGTTCATGGCGGATTCTGTAGTCGTGGTTCGGTCGCCCGGTAGGGTCGGGAAGCAATGGCGGACGCAGTCCCGCCGTGTCCGCAGTATGGCGCGCATGCGCGTTCGCATGTTTAATATCGCCTTAATTGTCAGTTAATTCCGTTCTGAATCCCCCAGGCGCCCGCATGATCACCACCGACGATCTTCGTTTCTTCCTGAGCCTGGCGTCGACCCGTTCGCTGGCGCAGGCGGCGCGCGCGCTGGATGTGACGCCGCCCGCCGTGACGCAGCGGCTCAACGCGCTGGAAAAGCGGCTGGGCGTGCGCCTGGTGAACCGTTCCGGCCGTGGCACCGCCCTGACCGACGAAGGTCGCCTGCTGGCGCAGCGCGCCACCCAGATCAGCAATGAAATCAATGACCTGGCCGACGAGCTGGCGGGCCGCCGGGGCATGGTGGCCGGCCATCTGCGCGTGGTGGCGCCGCTGGGTTTCGGGCAACGCCACATCGCCGGCCTGGTCGCGCAGTTCCGCCAGCGCAGCGCGGGCATCACGGCCAGCCTGACGCTGTCCGACGGTCCGCCTCGGCTGTCCAGCGACGACTGGGACGTGATGGTGCACATCGGCGAGTTGCGCGACTCCACGCTGGTGGCCTATCCGCTGGCGCCGAACCGCCGCATCCTCTGCGCCTCGCCCGCTTATCTGGCGCGTCACGGCGCGCCGGCCAAGCCGGAGGACCTGCGCGAGCATGATTGCATCGCGCTGCGCGAGAACGACGAGGACGTGACCCTGTGGCGCTTCAAGAAAGGCGGCGGCCCGGCGGTCGGTGTGCGTATCGCGCCTGTGCTTTCCAGCAACACGGGCGCGGCGGCGCTGCAATGGGCGCTGGACGGCCAGGGCATAGTGGCCCGCTCGGAATGGGACGTGGCGGACCATGTGCGCGCCCGCAGGCTGGTGCCGCTGCTGGCCGGATGGGCGCTGCCGCCGGCCAATGTGGTGGCGCTGGTGAAATCGCGCCAGGATCTGCCGGCTCGCACGGCGGGATTTCTCGCGTATCTGAAAGAGGCCTTCGCCGCGCCCCCCTGGCGCGACAAGCCCGCGCGCGGCGCGGCCTCCGCCTAGCGCCAGCGGCATCGCGGACCCGCCGCCCACGCCCTCTAGTCCAGCATGGCCTCGGCTTCGATCTCGATCAGCCATTCCGGCAACGACAGGCCGCTGACGACGATCCACGACGACGGCGGCGGATCCGACTTGAAGCGCTCCCGCAACGCCTGCGCGATCACCTCCTGGTCTTCACGCGCCGTTTCGCAGATATAGATGCGCAGCATGATGACCTGATCGATCCGTCCGCCCGCGGCGGCGAGCACGCGCTCGATGTTGTCCAGCGCGGCCTCGGTCTGTTCCTGCAGGCCCGGTCCCACGGTGCGCTCGTGGACGTCGATGCCGACCTGCCCCGACAGCAACATGCGGCGGCTGCCGGTAACGACCACGGCCTGGCTGAAGCCGTATTGCACCGAGTTGAAGACGGTGTCGGGATTGATCACGGTTCTGGACATATTGTTCTCCTGACGATCACGCGCCCCCGCGGCACGCATGCCAGGAATTCTATCTGCGTCGGCGCGCCGCTCAGGCCGCCGAAGACGCGCCAGCGTCACGCCCCCGCAAGGCGCCGGACAGCACGATGGCCAGCACCGCCGCGCCCGCGCCGACCGCGGCGCCGAAACCCGCGCGGATGCCATGCATATCCACCAGCCAGCCCGCCAGCGCGGCGCCCGCCGCCACGCCGGCGAACAGGCCGGTGATCAGCCAGGTCAGGCTTTCGGTCAGGCGATGCGCGGGCGCGGCCGCCTCCGCCATGCCCATGGCGATGATCATGGTCGGGGCGAACGACACGCCCGCCGCCAATACCGCCAGCGACAGGCCCAGCAGGTCGTCGACCCACAGCAGCGGCAGCGTGGTGGCCGCCGTCATCGCGCCGGCGATGGCCAGCATGCGCGGCAAGGGCATGGACAGGCGCATCGCGCCGAACGCCAGTCCGGCCAGGCAGGAACCCAGCGCATACACGGACAGCACGATGCTGGCGCCCGCCGGCACGCCCTGACGCGTGGCGACGGCCACGCTCATCACATCGATGACGCCCACGATCACGCCCATCGCGGCCAGCATGAACGTTAGGTTACGCAAGGCTGCCACGCGCAGCACGGTCGGCTCGCGGCCGGCGCGCGCCGGGTTCAGCGGCGGCGCGGTCCGGGTCTGCAGGCTGAACGCGGTGATGCCGACGGCCAGCAGCGCCGCTGCGGCCAGCGGCCCCGCCTGGGGAAACCAGGCCACGCTCAGCCCCACCGCCAGCGGCGGGCCGACGATCAGCGTGACCTCGTCCAGCACCGATTCCAGCGCGAAGGCCGTGCGCAACAGCGGCTGGTCGCGGTACAGCGCACTCCAGCGCGCCCGGACCATGGCCGGCATGCTGGGCATGACGCCGGCCGCCGCCGCGCAGACGAACAGGGTCCAATCCGGCCAGTTGCCATGCGCGCCGGCCGCCAGCCCCGCCAGCGCCAGGATGCTCAGGGCCGCCGCCAGCGGCAGCACCCGGGTCTGCCCGTGCCGGTCCACCCGGCGCGATATCCACGGCGCCAGCAAGGCGGTGGACAGCGAGAACGTGGCCGCCACCGCCCCCGCCAATGCGTAGGCGCCACGCAGCTGGGACAGCATGGTGATGATGCCGATGCCCGCCATGGGCAGCGCCAGCCGCGCCATCAGGCCGGCCAGCACGAAGCCGGCGGCGCCGGGCGCCTTGAACAACTCTCGATAAGGATTTCGCAACCGCGCACCTGTGAAAAAAAGGACGCCGCCGTCCAGGCCGCGCCAGATTTACATACGAAGCGTATGCCAAATCGTATTCACATACGTGGTGCATGTCAATTAACATACGCAGCGTATGCCACCAGGAAACCCGCCATGTCCCGAACCCGCGCCGAAATGATCGAGGAAACCCGTGTGAAGCTGCTGGCCGCCGCCCGCAAGGCGTTCCGCGACTCGGGCTATGCCGCGGCGTCCATGGACGAGCTGACCGCCGCGGCCGGCCTGACCCGCGGCGCGCTCTACCATCACTTCGGCGACAAGCAGGGACTGCTGGCTGCGGTGGCCGCCGAACTCGACCAGGAAATGGACCAGAGGCTGCAGCGCATCTCGGACGCGGCGCCCGACGCCTGGACGGCGCTGCGCGAACGCTGCCGCGCCTGGCTGCGCATGGCGACCGAACCCGAAATCCAGCGCATCGCGCTACAGGACGCGCGCGCCGTGCTGGGGCCGGCCTCGGAGCCGGCCCAGCAGCCCTGCATCACGTCGCTGGCCACCCTGCTGCAAAGCCTGATAGACGAAGGCCAGGTCCGCGCCGCCGAACCTCAGGCGCTGGCGCGGCTCATCAACGGGGCGCTGATGGACGGCGCCTTCTGGATCGCCGCGGCGCCCGACGATGGCGAACGGCTGGAACAGGCGCTGCGCGCGCTGGACCTGCTGCTGGATGGGCTGCGCCAAGGCTGAAGCCCTCTTCGGCAAGCGCCGGACACAAAGATGCATGGAGCGGCTGGCGTGGCGCCTTGCATGCCCGGCCCCGAGAAACCCCACGCCGCCACCGCCCTTGCCGGCCCGGCCGCTCCCCCTTATTATTCAAAGATAATTCTTGTTTAAATACCCCCAAGCCCGCAGCGGCAGGAGCACACCGTGAATTCAGACACCGCGCAGGCGTCAGGCGCCAGCTGGGCCGACCTGCTGCATGGCGCCAACGCGCTGCGTTCCATCGCGCTGGCCGGCGGCGTCGCCCTGCACGCCATCAACGTCTACATCGTCACCACCATCCTGCCCAGCATCATCAAGGACATCGGCGGCCTGGAGTACTACGCCTGGAACACCACGCTGTTCGTGGTGACCTCCATCGTCGGTTCGGCCCTGTCGGCGCGGCTGATCCAGGCATGGGGTCCCAAGGCGGCGTACCTGCTGGCCGTGGCCGTCTTCTCGGCCGGCTCGGTCGTCTGTGCGCTCGCGCCCTCCATGCCCTGGATGCTGGCGGGCCGCAGCATCCAGGGACTGGGCGGCGGCGTGCTGTTCGCGCTGAGCTATGCGCTGATCCGCATCGTGTTCGACGCGGCGCTGTGGTCGCGCGCGATGGCGCTGGTGTCCGGCATGTGGGGGGTGGCGACGCTGTGCGGCCCGGCCATCGGCGGCATCTTCGCCCAGACGGGGCACTGGCGCCTGGCGTTCTGGACGCTGCTGCCCGCCGGCGCGCTGCTGGCCTTCATCGTGGCGACCAAGGTGGGCGGCAAGTCGACGGTGAGCGACTCGCGGCCCAGCCCGGTACCGCTGGCCACGCTCGGACTGCTGGTGGCCAGCGTGCTGGCCATCACGCTGGCCAGCCTGTCTCAGGACCTGCGCTGGAACCTGGCCGGCATCGTCGCCGGCCTGGCCATCGCGCTGCTGATCGCGCGGGTCGACACCCGCGCCGGCAAGAAACTGCTGCCCAGCGGCGCCTATACGCTCGCCACGCCGCTCGGTTCGCTGTACGCCATCATCTGCCTGGTAGTGGCCGCCATCACCACCGAGATCTTCGTGCCCTACTTCCTGCAGACCATCCACGGTTTCTCGCCGCTGGCCGCTGGCTACATGACGGCGGCGATGGCGGCGGGCTGGACGCTGGCGGCCATGCCCAGCGCCACGCGCAGCGGCGCGGCGGCCGACGGCATGATGCGGCTGGGGCCGGCGGTGGTGCTGGCCGCGCTGGTCTTGCTGGCGATCCTGATGCCGCTGCCTGGCGCCTTCGGATCGCCGGCCGGCCTGGCCGTCGGCGCGCTGGCGCTGGCCGCGGTGGGCTTCGGCATCGGCCTGGGCTGGCCTCATCTGCTGACCCGCGTCTTCAATGCCGCGCCGGCGGGCCAGGAAACCCTGACCGCCTCGTCCGTCACCACGGTGCAGCTCTACGCAACGGCATTGACGGCGGCGCTGGCCGGCGTCATCACCAACAGCGCGGGACTGGCCCAACCGGGCGGCGTCGAAGGCGCGCGGCAGGCCGCCTTGTGGCTGTTCGCCGCGTTTTCCATCGCGCCCGCGCTGGCCCTGATCCTGCTGATCCGCCACCTGCGACGCTAGTGTGCGGTCCCGTGGATGCGTGCGCATGACGACATTCATGCGCAGCCGCGGGGCCAGGCCCGAACCGTTGCGCGCAGCCGACGGCGGGCGCGCCTCGCCCAAACGCCGTATGGAAGGCCCGGACCATCTTTGATACGCTGGCCCCACCCTGGATGCAAGATCAGGTATAGGCCATGAAAGAGACGATCCGCATGCTGCGCGTGCAGCCATCCTCCCTCTCGGCGCGCTTCGCCTTCCTAGCGATCGCATTGCGCTGGACGCTGGGCGCGACCCCGAGGCCGAACCGGCTGATGATCGGCCCGCACGACCTGGAGCCTGTCGGATCGGAATGCGCATTCTGGCTGTTCGCCTTCCGGCATGCCTGCTCCGGCCAGTCCATCCTGGTGACGCGCGGCGGGCGCTGGGACCTGGGTGCCTCGTTCGACGGCGACCAGGTACACGCATTTGGCCGCAGGTTCGCCCTGCGGCAGTGCCTGTTCTGAATGCTCCCGGGCCGCCGCCGCGCGCGGCTCGTCCGCCGGACTAGAACTCCGGCAAGTCGAACAGGGTGTGCAACGTCGAACTGGGCGCCGGCGCCGAGGCCAGCCGCTCACGCCCCTCGTCGTCGGTCAGCACGCGCACCGGTCGCGACGCGACCGACGTGCCCTCGACGCTGAATGCCGTCTCCACTTCCGCCCCCTGCCGGATCAGCTCGATGACTTCGGACGCGGCCGCCGTGACCGGCTCGCTGACCCAACCCGGCACGCCGCGCTCGGCCTGCCCCCAGCGCACATAGGCCACATGGCCGCTGAGCGGCTCCTTGCGGACGGCGACGATCACGTACAAAGACATCCTGGCCTCCTTAGCATCCGGCCAGGATCGTATAACAGCATGACTGTACGAGCGTGACAGCCGGCTCAGGGTTCGATGTCGATGGGCGCAAAGGATTTCACCAGGTCGTCCAACTGCTTGAGCTGGGTCAGGAACGGCTCGAGCTTGTCCAGCGGCAAGGCGCTGGGGCCATCGCATTTGGCGTTCCTGGGATCCGGATGGGCCTCCAGGAACAGACCGGCCAGTCCCACGCCCATGCCGGCGCGCGCCAGGTCGGCCACCTGCTCGCGGCGTCCGCCCGAGGCGGCGTCCAGCGACGAGCGCTGCTGCAGCGCATGCGTCACGTCGAAGATCACGGGACGGTTGCCGGTGACTTTTTTCATCACGCCGAATCCCAGCATGTCCACGACCAGATTGTCGTAGCCGAAGTTCGTGCCGCGATCGCACAGAATCAACTGATCGTTGCCGGCCTCGACGAATTTCTCGACGATGTTCAGCACCTGGCCCGGGCTCAGGAATTGCGGCTTCTTGATGTTGACGATGCGCTGGGTCTTGGCCAGCGCCACCACCAGGTCGGTCTGCCGCGCCAGGAAGGCCGGCAGTTGCAGCACGTCGACCACCTCGGCCACCGGCGCGGCCTGCCAGGGTTCGTGCACGTCGGTGATGACGGGCACGCCGAACGCGTTCTTAACGGCCTCGAAGATCTTCAGGCCTTCTTCCAGCCCCGGTCCGCGATACGAATGGATCGAGGAACGGTTGGCCTTGTCGAACGAGGCCTTGAACACATAGGGAATGCCAAGCTTGGACGTGACACGTTGGTATTCCTCGCAGGCGCGCAACGCCAGGTCCTTCGATTCCAGGACATTGATGCCGCCGAACAGCACGAAGGGCCGGCCGTTGGCGCAGGCAATCGAGGAAGAAATGAGGACTTCAGGGGCGCTCATGGGGGAATCCTGTAAAAAATGGAGCAGACGACAGTGCGTAATGTACAACCTGCGACCGCCCTGCCCCGGAATCCTCCCGCGACGCGGCGCTCAACGCCGCGGCAGCATCCGGCGCAAGATCCCGTCCTTCAGCCAGTAATGATGGGCCAACCCCGCCAGCGCATGGCAACCCGCCAGGACGATGATGGTCCAGGCCACCGTGTCGTGCAGGCCGCCGATGGCGCGGCGCTGCTCGCGGTCGATGGAGATCAGCGTGGGCACGTCGAACAGGCCGAAAAAGGTGAACGCTTCACCCTGCGCCCAGCGGAACAGGAAACCCAGCACGACCTGCGCCGCCATCAACACATAGAGCAGGACATGCATGCTTGAGCCGGCCAGTCCCCAGATGCCGCCGGACGCCCGGGGCAGACGCCGCCCCGCCGTCAAGCGCCAGACAATGCGCGCCACCAGCACGGCCGCAAACAGCAGGCCGAAGGACACATGCAGCGACTGCAGCAATTTGCGCGCGGGCGTGCCGCGCGGCAGCGCGTCCCATATTTCGGCCAGAGCGAACAGTCCGATCACAAGCAGGGCCGTCAGCCAATGCAGCAGGATGGTGGGCGTGTCGTAGCGCGTCGGCGAGCCAGCGTCGCCGGACAAAGGAAGGGGATTCACGGATCAGGCCCGGAAAGTGGCGGAATCCATGAGCGTATCGAGCGGCGACTTACGGCGTCCTGAGTCCCACCAGAACGCCACAAGGCGCAAGCCGGCCCCGCACCTGGGCCGTCGGCGAGCCTGCTTACTCGTTCTCGGGCCGGCTGACCAGGCGGTAGGCGATCGCGCCCACCACGGCGCCGGCGATCGGCGCCACCCAGAACAGCCACAGCTGCTCCACCGCCCAACCGCCGACGAACAGGGCCGGGCCGGTCGAACGCGCCGGATTCACCGAGGTGTTGGTCACCGGGATGCTGACCAGATGGATCAGCGTCAGGGCCAGGCCGATGGGAATGCCCGCGAATCCGGCGGGCGCGCGCTTGCTGGTGGCGCCCAGGATCACGAAGATGAAGCCGGCGGTCAGCACCAGCTCGGCGGTGAAAGCCGCCGCCAGCGAGTACTTGCCGGGAGAATGATCGCCATAGCCATTGGCGGCGAAGCCGCTGGCCTGCAGATCGAACCCCGTCTTGCCCGTGGCGATGCAGGCCAGCACCGCCGCCGCCGCGACGGCGCCCAGCACCTGGGCCACGACATAGGGCAGCACGTCCCTGGCGGGAAAACGCCCGCCCGCCAGCAACCCCACGGTCACCGCAGGGTTGAAATGCCCGCCTGAGATATGGCCCACGGCGAAGGCCATGGTCAGCACCGTCAGGCCGAACGCCAGGGCGACGCCGGCATAGCCGATGCCCACATCGGGCACGCCGGCGGCCAGCACCGCCGCGCCGCAGCCGCCCAGCACCAGCCAGAAAGTCCCGAAAAACTCGGCCCCGCACCGTTTCGACAAAGCATGCATGATGGTGGTCCCTTGGACTGAAAATCCAAAGATATCGCGCCGCGCCATCCCAGACTTCAAAGCATTGCAAAGTCGGCGCCGGCGCCACGCGCCTGGATGCTGCCTTAAGTCGCCGCTCGAATTGCCGTCAACCCGGCAACGCAAGCTCCAGATATCGCCTATTCGGAACCGATTTCATGTCCATCACGGATGCCGCCTCCGCGCCGCCAAACCTGTATCAGAAACCCGCGCAATTCGTCGACGGCCCGACGCGGCCGCTGGCCCCCCTGTCCGGCCAGTCCCTGGCCGGCAGCCCGGCCCGCGACCTGCCGGCCGGCACCATCGTCGACCTGCCCAGCGTGCGCTATAGCAACGGCCAGATGGAAATGCGCCCGGCGGACCGCGCCACGGCCGCCCTGATGGGCGTGGTGCAGCCGCGCGCGTTCGAGGCGTTCAAGGCGGCGCTGCTGAACGACGGCGACTGGCGCGGCTTGCTGCATGCATTCGAACGCAGCATTCCGCAGAATCCGGAATGGCGGCTGGGGGAATACCGCATCGCGGCCGGCGAGTTCCTCAAGAGCACCGGCTATCTGCTGGACCTGCGGGCCTGAGACCCACGGATCCGGCCGGTCATGCCTGGATCGGGCTGCACAGTTCGACCAGCGAACCGTCCGGGCATCGGACATAGGACACGACCTGGCCCCAAGGCTTGGTCTCTGGCGCGCTGAGCTGGGTCGCGCCCGCGTTGACCGCGCGGACATGCGCGCCGGCCACGTCCTGCGTCACGAAGGCTATCTCCACGCCCAGCGGCCTGGCCGACGCGGCTGCCGGGATCACGCCGCCTTCGAAATGCAGGTCAGCCAGTTCGCTCGCGGCGAAGGCCAGCGTGGTTTCGCCGGTTTCCAGTTCGCCGTAGGTATTCGACTCATGCAGGAAACGGCGCGCAAAGCCAAAGGCATCCTCGAAAAACCGCAGCGAGGCCGGGACATCCGGCACGTAGATAATGGTGTAGCCAAATTTCATGGTTCTTCCTGATTCGGTTATGGTTCAGCGGCGGCCGGCCGATCCGGCGCACGACATTCTGCGATTATCCATGCCTTTCGACTTGCCGCGCGACGATCCGGACCTGGCGTCCGTTCCTGCGATCCCCAACCATAGCCATCCGAATACGCCATGCCGAACCCGATCTCCCGCCTGCTCTGCGCCCTGCCCCTGCTGCTGCCCCTGGCCGCCGGCGCCGCGCCGGCCGTCGACTACAACACGCTGTATGACCGCTGCCTGACCGAGGCCGGCGCGGTCAACAACACATCGGTGCTGAGCTGTTCGGAATCGGTTTCGGCGCAGGTCAAGCGCGAGATCAACACGCTCTATGCGCGGCTGCATGCCAAACTCGCGCAGGAAGCGCCCGAGGACGCCGACAAGCTGGAACAGACGCAGAAGGCCTGGCTGCAATACCGCAACGGCCATTGCGCGCTCGCCACGTCCTATGTGGGCTCGCCGATGTACGGGCACTGCCCCATGCTGCTGAACATCGCCCGCGCGCTGGAGCTGCGCGAACTGGCGGGCGACTGAGGCGGCACGGATCCGGCCATGACGATCACGCTCGAACGCGTTCCCGCCAGCGGCCCGGCGCGGGAGGAACTCACCGCTCTGCTGCCCGGCTACCTGCGCGGCCTGGGCGTGGACGCCCACTACCCGTATCTGCCGCTGTATTGGACCGAAGCCGGCCGCTTTCCCTATCTGATCCGCGAGCAGGGCCGGACCGCAGGCTTCGCCCTGGTCCGGCAACTGCCCGACAGCGGCGCCTTCGAAATGGCCGAGTTCTGCGTGCTGCCCGACTTCCGCGCGCGGGGCCTGGGCGCGCAGGCCGCGCGCGCGCTGTTCGCCGCCCATCCGGGCGCCTGGCGCATCGGCATCATGGCAAACAACGCCGGCGCGCTGCGCTTCTGGCGCACGGTCGCGCCGCAGGCGGCCGTGCAGCCGCCGCGCGAAGCAGATGGCGAAGACGGATTCTGGATGCTGTCCTTGCCCGGCGCGCCTCCGACCCGCGCGTCCGACCAGACCGCGCCGCCCCAGGATGCGCAGCAAGTCCGCGTGGCGACGCCGGCGGACACGCCAGCCATCCTCGCGGTCGACGCCCTGGCCCTGGCGGATCCCGCGCGCGCCAGGCAGATCACGCGGGCCATCGAACAGGGACAATGCCGGGTCGCGGTCGACGCCGGCCGCATCGTGGGCTATGTGATGCAGGACCACGGCTTTTTCGGACACGGCTTCGTATCGCTCATCGTCGTCGCCGCCGCTTGCCGGCGCCAGGGCGTGGCGCTGCGCCTGCTGCAAGCGGCCGTGACCGCGTGCGATACAGCCAAGCTTTTCACGTCGACCAACCAGTCAAATGTCGCCGCCCGGCGCCTGATGGCCAAGGCCGGTTTCGTGCCCAGCGGCATGATCGAAAACCTGGACGAAGGCGACCCGGAACTCGTCTACGTCAAGTTCGTCCGCTGAACGCCAGGCTCGGCGGCAGATTCACAACCACAACAATCCTTCACACAACTTCATACCATGCGCTCCCGCGCTTGCTAAGCTTCTCCTGCCACCGTTCCTGGCATCCCCCGCCCGTAACCGGTGGCACTGCGCCCCAGGCAACGTGCGGTTGTCTGGGGCGTTTTCTTTGCCATGGCCCCGCCCACGCCTGCACGGATGGCCATCCGGACAAAGACGGCGTCGCTACAGCACGCCTTCGACCGCGTTCACCAGGATGCCCGCATACGCCTGCGGCGTGAACGGAATCGGATTGGTGCCGGCCGAGCCATCGGCGTGCGCCATCCTGCCGATGCGTTCCGCCTCCTTCGCATCGATGCCGATCTGCGCAAGCGTGTGCGGGATGCCCAGGGCGGCGCGCATCTCCAGCACCCAATCCAGAAAGCTGTCGAAGGACGGATCCGGCAGTTCCAGATAGCGCGCCAGCAGACCGATGCGCGACGCGATGACGCTCTGGTTGGCGCGCAGCACATATGGCATCAGGATCGCGTTGAGCAGGCCGTGATGCGCGTCGTACAGCGCACCCAACGGGTGCGCCAGGGCGTGCATCGCGCCCAGGCCGCGCTGGAAAGCCGTCGCGCCCATGCTCGACGCCACCAGCATTTGCAGGCGCGCCTCCAGATCCGCGCCGTTTTCGCAGGCGCGCGGCAGATAGTCCTTGACCAGGCGGATGCCTTCCACCGCGATACCCACGGCCATCGGATGGTAGAACGGCGAACAGTACGCCTCCAGGCTGTGCGACAGGGCGTCCATGCCGGTGGCGGCCGTGATCTTCGGCGGCAGGCCGACCGTCAGTTCCGGGTCCAGGATGACCACCGCCGGCAGCATCTTCGCATGGAAGATGATGCGCTTGACGTGCTCGCGCTCATCGGTGATGACCGAGGCGCGGCCGACTTCCGAGCCGGTGCCTGCCGTCGTCGGAATGGCGACCACGGGCGCCACGCCCGCGACGTTCACGCGCAGGTGGTTGTCGCCGACGTCCTCGAAATCCCAGAGCGGCCGGTCCTGGCCCGCCATCAAGGCGATCGCCTTGGCGGCATCGAGCGCCGAGCCGCCGCCGAATGCGATGACGCCATCATGGCCGCCGGCCTTGAACGCCGCCACGCCGTCATCGACGTTCTTGCCGGTCGGATTGCCCTTGATGGCATGGAACAGGCCCGCGTCCAGGCCGGCCGAGCGGCATGAATCCAGCAGCTTCACCGTCATCGGCAACGCCGCCAGCCCCGGGTCCGTCACCAGCAGCGGCCGCTTCATGCCCAGGCTGGCACACCATTGCGGCAGTTCGCTGGCGCGTCCCGCGCCCACCTTGACCGAGGTCGGATAATTCCAGTTTGCAATCGGGAGAGTCATGTTTTTCTCAAGGACTAGGGTTGGACATGCCGCTTCAGGTGGAAGGACTTCGGACGGGTCAGATGCTCATAGCCGACCTGCGAGAGCGTGGCCCCGCGCCCCGAGTGCTTCACGCCGGTCCATGCCAGCGCCGGATCCAGGTAGTCGCAGCGATTCATGAAGAACGTGCCCGTCTCCAGGCGCTGGCCGATGCCGATCGCCGCCTGCTCGTCGGTGGTGAATACACTGGCGGTCAGGCCGTAAGGGCTGGAGTTCATCAGCGCGATCGCCTGCTCGTCGTCCCGGACCGGCATGATGCCGACGACCGGGCCGAAGCATTCATCGTTCATCAGCGTCATCGTGTGATCCACGTTGACGAACAGGCCCGGCGCCAGATACGGTCCGCCATCGTCAGCCCTGCCGAACACCTGCGGATCAATGAGATTCTTCGCGCCCTTCGCCAGCGCGTCGGCAATGACGGCGCGCACGCCATCAGCCGCCGAGGCGCGGACGACCGGGCCCAGCGTCGTCGCCGGGTCCAGCGGATTTCCCAGCACATACTGGTTCGTCAGCGCCACGGCGCGCTGAACGAACGCATCATAGTGGCGCTGCGCGACGTAGATGCGCTGGATGCCGCAGCAGGACTGCCCGCTATTGAAAAACGCGCCGTCCACCAGCGTCTCGACGGCATGGCCGAGGTTGGCGTCTTCGCGCACATAGGCCGGATCGTTGCCGCCCAGTTCCAGGCCGACGCCGATGAAGCGGCCGGCGGCCGCCTGCTCGATGGCACGCCCGCCGGCCACCGATCCCGTGAAGCAGACGACGTTGACCTGATTGGATTCGATGATGCGGCGAACGGCATCATGGTCGACGTGCAGGTACTGGAACAGACCCGGCGGCAGATCGGCCTCGACGAAGGCCTGGTGGATCCATTCGGCGCAAAGCGGCGTCTGGTCAGAGTGCTTCAGGATGACCGCGTTGCCGGCCGCCAGCGCCGGCACGATGCTGTTCACCGCCGTCAGCAGCGGGTAGTTCCACGGCGCGATCGTGAAAACCACGCCTGCCGGTTCGCGCGTGATGTAGCGGGTGTAGCCTTCCTGCGGCGGCGCCTGGATCGGCCGCAGCGACGCTTCGGCGATCGACAGCATGTGGCGGGCGCGCGCGGCGAATCCGTCCACCTCGCCGCCGGCATAGCGGATCGGCCGCCCCATCTGGCGCGTGATGCCTTCGGCGATGAGCTCCTTGTTGGCGACAAAGCGGTCGATCGCGGTGCTCAGGATCCTGATGCGATGCGCGATCGGCTGCCTGGCCCAGTCCTTCTGGACTGCGTGCGCGTGCGTCAGCGCCTGCGCGATCTGCGTGTCCGTCGCCAGATCGCGCTGAACGTACAGGCTGCCATCGATGGGGCTGATGGTGGTCAGTTGCTTTTTCATGACGGTCTCTCGACGACTGGAACCTAGATGATTTCGAAATAGCGCTTGAGCTCCCAGTCCGTCACATGACGGCGGAACTGGCGCTCCTCCCACTCGCGCGTGGCCACGAAATGCTCGACGAACGCATCGCCGAACAGCTCGCGCCCCACTGCCGATGCGCGCAGGCGCTGCGCCGCGTCCCATAGCGAGCTGGGCAGCTTCAGATGATCGGGAAACTGCTGCGTGTAGGCATTGCCCGTGACGATGGGCTGGAGTTTCAGCTTGTGCTCGATGCCGTGGAGACCCGCGCCCAGGGCCGCGGCCAGGGCGATGTACGGATTCGCGTCCGCGGAGCCGATGCGCACCTCGACGCGCTGCGACTTTTCCGTTCCCGGAATCAGGCGCAAGGCCGTGGTGCGGTTTTCCACGCCCCAGGTGGCGTCCAGCGGCGCCCAATAACCCGGCACCAGACGCGAATAGCTGTTGACCGTCTGCCCGTACATGCTCATGAATTCCGGCAGGAATTGCTGGACGCCGGCGATGAAGTGCTCCTGCACCACGCTCATGTTGTGCGGCCGCGATTCATCGTGGAACGCCGACTTCCCTGATTCCCGCTCGCGCAGCGACATGTGGATGTGGCCGCTCTGGCCGGGCTCGTTGTGCGACCACTTCGCCATGAACGTGGCCATCAGGCCGTTGCGCTGGGCCAGGGCCTTGGTGAAGCACTTGAACAGCATGGCCTTGTCGGCCATCGCCAAGGCTTCGTCGACCGCCAGCGCGGCCTCCAGCACGCCCGGCCCCGTCTCGGTGTGCAGTCCCTCGATCGGCATGTCCATGGTCTCGGTCATGTCGATGAGGTCGCGATAGAAATCGCTGTTCACCGTGCTGCGCAGGATCGAATAGCCGAAGTTCCCGGGCGTCCAGCTCTTGAGGTTCTGGTAGTTCTTTTCGCGCACGCTGTGAGGCGTTTCCTCGAACACGAAGAACTCGTATTCCAGCGCCGAATACACGTCGTAGCCCAGGTCGCCGGCGCGCTTGATCACCCGGCGCAGGACGCCGCGCGGGCAGATGTCCTCGGCATCGCCGGCGAACTCCGCCAGGAAGAACAGCATCGGTTCGCCGTTCATGATTTCCAGCGGCAGCCGGCGGCAGCTCTGCGGAATGATGCGGACCTGCGCATCCGGGTAGGCCGTGTGCCAACCCGTGTACGACGCGTTGTCGTACATCTGATCGTCGGCGTCCCACCCCAGCACCACGCTGCAGAACGCGAACCCCGAGCGCAACGCGCAGACGAACTTGTCCTTGCGCAGATACTTGCCGCGCAGGATGCCGTCGACGTCGGACAGCCCCACCTTGATGTGAGTCAGCTTGCTGGCCTCGACCAATCGAATGGCGTCCTCGACCGTCTTGATATCGATACCCGACTTACCCTGCGTGTCCACGATTGACGTCTCCACTGTTGCTGTCTTCGATACAAGCTCATCGAACGCGACGGCCTGATTGCATCCCGTCCTTTCGATGCGTCCATGGTAATGAGGGGCATCGCGCAACCCGTATCGACTTTTGGCAAAGAATCGCCCTCTACTGGTTAACCATGAGCGAGGTGAATCAAGCGTGATTGCAATCGCCGACGGCGCGCGCATGGCCGCGCCGCCCGCGCGGCGGCCATGCCAGCGATGCGATGTGCCGTGAGCCGGCTCAGCCCGCGCTGGCGCCGCCCGCGAGCAGGGTGTCGGAAGGCAGCACGCCGAACAGCGTCCGATAGTCCTGGGCAAACTGGCTCATGTGCCAGAAGCCCCAGGATGAGGCGACCTGATGGATGGTGGTCGAACCGCGCTCGCGCGCTGACAGCTCTCGACGCACGCCATTGAGCCGCAACGCGCGCAGGTAGTTCTGCGGCGTCGTGTCGTAGGCATATTCAAAACAGTATTGAAGCGTTCTGCGGCTGACGTGCAGCACGCCGCAAAGCTCCAGGATGCCGACCGCCCTGTCCCGGTTGGCCAGCGCGAAATCGCGGGCATCGGAAGCGATCTGGACCCGACGCGCGCTCGAGATGTGGCGGGCCTTCTGGCGCGTCGTCGGCAACACGCCGGACTCGACCAGCGTGGCGAATATCGTCGTTTCCACGTTGTGCTGCGCGGCGCCCCCGGAGGCATCGGCGGCGCTGCGCCCTTCCCGCAGGATCATCTGCAGCATCTCGCTCAGCGCATGCCGCCTCTGCGCGCCGATACAGATGATCTCGTTGCTGGTGTGGATCTGCCGCAACGTCGATTCGCAGTACTGCTCGGCGTAGCGCATGAGCGCATCCGCGTTCACCACCACGCCGAGAATCGAATAGTCGGGCGGCGTCAGCAGTTCGAATTCACAGCCGCCCGGACGAAAGGCCAGCACCTCCGTCGAGATGGGCGTGGCATGGATGCTGCCGGCGGCATCGCGTCCGACCGGAATGCCGAACCACCATGCGCCATCCGGAATCTCGCACAGCTGATGCAGCTTGTGGCTGGTCGTTTCGCAAAACAGATGCGTGGCCGAGAAATTCAGCTCGGTAAGACTGCCGACAAACGGTCCGGGAGTCAGCTGGTCGTAGGTCTGCTTCCAGCCGCACAAGGTCGCCGCCTGCTCGTCGGCATCGTGCGACACGATCTGGCGCGCCTTGAACTCGCGGACTGATGTAGAGGTTTCGAGCATCTCGTGGCGACCTCATCGATTGCCGTCAGGCGGCTGCGGCAGCGCCCCATGTCGAGGCCGCGGCCGGCTTGGCATCACGAAGAATATGTTGGCGCCTGGCATCATGTTCCCCTACTCCGGCCTCACGGCCTCTTCGAGCAACTCGGCCGCATCGTCCTTGCGCCTTCCCCTGGTCATCAGGAAGTAGACGTAGCCCAGCGCCATGAAGGCCGCGAACAGCAGCGCGACCTCGCGGTTATAGTAGATCATCGTCACCAGACAGACGATGGCCGCCACCAGGGAAAACCCTGGGAAAAAGGGATACAACGGCGCGCGGAACGGGCGGGCCAGCCCGGGCTCCGTTTTCCTCAGCTTGAACAGCGAGAGGATGCTGATGATGTACATCACGATGGCGCCGAACACCGACATCGTCACGATGTTCGCGGTGAGCGCCTGGCCGGCGAACTGCACGTACTGGTCGCTGAAGATGGCGATGATGCCGACCACGCCGCCAGCCAGGATGGCCCGGTGCGGCGTCCTGAAGCGCGGGTGCAGCTTCGCCAGCCACGCCGGCAGATAGCCTTCGCGGCCCAACGCGTAGATCTGGCGCGAGTAGCCGAGAATGATGCCGTGGAACGAGGCGACCAGGCCGAACAGCCCAAGCCAGATCAGCATGTGCATCCAGCCGCTGTTTTCCCCCACAATGAGCTTCATCGCCTGCGGCAGCGGATCGTTGATGTCCGCCAGCAGTTTCCAGTCGCCCACGCCGCCCGCGAACAGCATCACGCCCATCGCCAGCACCACCAGCGTCAGGATGCCCGTGATGTACGCGATCGGAATCGAACGCCTGGGATTCTTGGCTTCCTCCGCCGCCATGGCGACGCCCTCGATCGCGAGGAAGAACCAGATGGCGAACGGCACCGCGCCAAGGATGCCGCCAAACGTGCCCATCGAAAAGCTGTCGGCGCCGGCCCAGCCACCCTGCGTGAAGTTCGACCAGTGAAATCCCGGGGCCACGACGCCCATGAATACGAGCAGCTCGAACACGGCCAGCAGCGTGATCGTGAGCTCGAACGCCGCGGCGATCTGCACGCCAACGATGTTCAGCGACATGAAGATGAGATAGGCGCCCACCGCCGCGGTGGTGGGCGAAAGCCCGGGAAACTGGATATGGAGATACGCGCCGATGGCCAGCGAAATGGCGGGTGGCGCGAACACGAACTCGACCAGTGTCGCCATGCCGGCGATGTATCCGCCCACCGGGCCGAACGCCCGCTTGGCGTAGGCGAAGGGCCCGCCCGCGTGCGGAATCGAGGTGGTAAGTTCGGTGAAGCTGAAGATAAACGTCGTGTACATCGCTGCGACGAAGGCCGACGTGACCAGAAAGCCCAGCGTCCCGGCCTTCGCCCAGCCGTAGCTCCAGCCGAAATACTCGCCGGAGATCACGAGCCCGACGGCGATGCCCCACAGCTGCCAGGTGCCCAGCGTCTTCTTCAGACCGCCCTGGGTCGATCCGCCATGGGGATGGGAATTCACATTTGACATGCTTTCGTTTCCCGATGTGTCTGATACAGGACGTCCCGACGCTCGGACGGCATCCGGTGAAGAGGGTCCACGCTGCCGTGCCTAGCGCCGCGGAGGATGACTTCCCCTGCCTTCGGGACAAGTCAGCGCGTTCTTGCCTACGACCTTCCGCGGACGGGCTGTCGGAGCCTCTGGACACGGACCATGCCCCTTGCCATGTTCTGGGTTGCGCCGGCGAGACCGTCCGCATGCGCAGCCTTGGCATTGCGTACCCTTCCGCCGCGCTCGGCCCGACTTGCCGGAGTGGCCGCGCGCAAGCAGGAAAGGTACGTTTTTGATGCTAATGACCAAAAGACTCAACGGGTTATCAAGATTTGGCAAACTTTCCCGGGATTAGGGATATCCCATATCCCGGCCGCGCCGCGTCCGTCCGACGTGGCGCCGGGAGCGGCGATGGAATTCGACATCTGCGGCACACGGCCATCCCCTGGCGCGCGGACAAAAGAAAATCTATGGTCAGCCCGATTTTTGCAAGCGAGGCGGTGTAGGCGTAAATTGGGCTTGCTCAAATCTATTCGGAGTCAGTTGGG
>NZ_JCBANH010000068.1:0-34763 GCF_059760925.1 Achromobacter sp. 1011791174 | reverse complement strand
GCCGGGCTGGCCGGCACGTTCCTGCTGGCGGCCTGCCTGGCGCGCCGGCGCGGCGGCGGCGGGGCCGCCGCCGCCGAGGTCCTGGGGGGCGCGGCGAACTGCCGTGGCGCGCCATGAGCCTGACCTTCGTTTTGCTGTGCATGGCGGCGGGCGCGTTGATCGGGCTGTCCACCGGCTATCACGCGCTGGGCACCGACCGCATCGGCAACGACGTGCTGTGGCAGGCCTTGAAGAGCATCCGCACGGCGTTGGTCATCGGCAGCCTGACCACGCTGGCCATGCTGCCGCCGGCCATCGTGTTCGGCATCTCGGCCGGCTATTTCAAGGGCAAGGTCGACGACGCCATCCAGTACCTGTACACCACCATCACCTCGATTCCGGGCGTGCTGCTGGTGGCGGCCTGCGCGCTGATGATGCAGGTCTACATCGACAACCACGCCGAGCTGTACGACACCTCGGCCGCGCGCGCCGATCTGCGCCTGTTCCTGCTGTGCATGATCCTGGGCCTGACCGGCTGGTCCGGCCTGTGCCGCCTGCTGCGCGCCGAGACGCTCAAGCTGCGCGAGCTGGAATATGTGCAGGCGGCGCGGGCCTTCGGCGTGTCGCACTGGCGCATCATGACGCGGCACCTGCTGCCCAACGTGGCGCACCTGGTGCTGATCACCGTGGTGCTGGAGTTCTCGGGGCTGGTGCTGTACGAGGCCGTGCTGTCCTATCTGGGTATCGGCGTGGACCCGAGCATGAATTCCTTTGGCTCGATGATCGACGGCGCCCGCCTGGAGATGTCGCGCGATCCCATGATCTGGTGGAACCTGATGACCGCCTTCGTCTTCATGCTGGCCCTGGTGCTGGCGGCCAACCTGTTCGCCGACGCGGTGCGCGACGCCTTCGATCCGCGCACGCGCCGCTACAAGCCCAGCCGCGTGGCGGGCCTGGCGCGCTCGCTGCGCCAGCGCCGCGCGCAATCCCAGGCTGGCCAGGGAGACGCGCGATGAACGCCGGCTCACCCATGCTCGAAGTCCGTGATCTGGAAATCGACATCGCCGGCGAACGCGGCATCACCCAGGCCGTCAAGCGCCTGGGACTGGCGGTGGCGCGGCGCGAAACCTTCGCGCTGGTCGGCGAGTCAGGCTGCGGCAAGAGCATGACCGCGCTGGCGCTGCTGCGGCTGCTGCCCGATGCCGGACGCATCGTGGGCGGACAGATCGACCTGGACGGCGAGGACCTGAACCGCCTGCCGGAAAGCGCGATGCGCGGCGTGCGGGGCGGGCGCATCGGCATGATCTTCCAGGAGCCCTCGACCAGCCTGAACCCAGTCATGCGCGTGGGCGACCAGATCATCGAGACGCTGACCACGCACACCTCGCTGCGCGGCGACACGGCGCGCCTGCGCGCCATCGACTGGCTGAGACGGGTCGGCATTCCCGAGCCCGAGCGGCGCATCGACGACTATCCCTTCCAGTTCTCGGGCGGGCAGAAGCAGCGCGTCATGATCGCCATCGCGCTGGCCGCCGAGCCGCTGCTGCTGATCGCCGACGAGCCGACCACGGCGCTGGACGTCACCGTCCAGGCGCAGGTGCTGGACCTGCTGGCCGACATCCAGCGCGAGCTGGGCATGGCCGTGCTGCTGATCACGCACGATCTGGCGGTGGTGAAGAACGTGGCGCACCATGTCGCGCTGATGCGCGGCGGCGAGATCGTCGAAAGCGCCAGCGCCGAGGAATTCTTCCGCGCGCCGCGCCATCCCTATGCGCGCCAGCTGTTCGACGCCATTCCGACCTTCGACAAGCGCGGCGCGCCGCTGACCGAGCAAGGCCGGCTGGCGCGTCCGGGATCGCGGCGCGGCGAGCGCGGCGCCGGGGCCGTGGTGCTGGACGTGCAGGACCTGAAGGTCCACTACCCGGTGCGCAAGGGGCCGCTGCGCCGCATCGTGTCCTGGGTCAAGGCCGCCGACGGCGTGTCCTTCACGCTGCGCGCCGGCGAGACGCTGGCCCTGTTGGGCGAGTCCGGCTGCGGCAAGACCACCACTGGCAAGGCGCTGCTGCGCCTGATCGACGGCGCGCATGTGTCGGGGCGCGCCATGCTGCTGGGCCACGACCTGCTGGCGGCCGACCGGCGCAGCCTGCAGCGGCTGCGGCAGGACATCCAGATCGTGTTCCAGGATCCCTTCGCCTCGCTCGATCCGCGCATGCGGATCGGCGACATCCTGGACGAAGGCCTGGAATCCCTGCGGCGCGGCATGAGTCCGCGGGAGCGCGCCGCGCGCGCGGCCCGCTTGGTCGAGCGCGTGGGCCTGCCGGCCGACACGCTCAGCCGTTATCCGCACGAGTTTTCCGGCGGCCAGCGCCAGCGCATCGCCATCGCCCGCGCGCTGGCGGTCGAGCCCAAGGTGCTGATCTGCGACGAACCCACGTCCGCGCTGGACGTGTCGGTGCAGGCGCAGATCCTGGACCTGCTGAACGAATTGCAGGAAGAGCTGGGCATCGCCTATCTGTTCATCACGCATAACTTCGGCGTGGTCGAATACCTGGCCGATCGCATCGCCGTGATGGATGGCGGGCGCATCGTCGAGCTGGACCAGGCCGATGCCGTGCTGCACGCCCCGCGCCAGGAAGTGACGCGCAAGCTGTTGGCGGCGGTGCCGCGCCTGCAATTCGGCGCCGCGCCCGAAGGCGGATCCCTCTGAGCCGATGAGGCGGCAAGCGCGCGGGTCGCATCCCGCGCGCCCAAACAAATGCGCGTCCCGATCCTTGCGGAAGGGGACGCGCGCCGGGCCTCGCCGCTCGCCGAGGCGGCCCGGTTCAAAGGTCGTCGTGATGATGCGCGCTGCGGGTTTCCAGCCACACCAGGGTGTCGTGCCTCAGGGCGCGCACGCACTGCGCCAGGAAGGCATGCACCGTTTCCAGCTCCGACGCGTCATAGCGGCGCGCCAGCGTGACGACTTGCTCCGTGATCCACTGCCGTTCCTGGGCCAGCATCTGGCAGGTTTCCTCGACCGGCCGGATCACGATCATCCGGCGGTCCAGGGGATGGCGACCGCGTTGCACATATCCAGCCCCTTCCAGCCGATTGATCAGGGCCGTCGCGCCGCCGGAGCTGATGCCCATCAGCTGGGCCAGTTGTCCGGTGGGCAGCGCGTCGAACTCCATGACCAGCTCCAGCGCCTTCAGATCCGCCAGGGGAATCTCCAGCTTTTCCGCCAGGGCCGCCTGGCAGGCCGCGTTGTACACGGCGAACTGGCGGCCCAGCATCAGGGCGATATCCTCGAGCATTCCGGGGCGCAGCGTGGCGGTGCGGGACTCAGGCATCACGGTCACATGCTCGTGGTGAACGATGGTTTCTTGTTGCAGCATGATTTCGCTCCCTCACGAATCAGGTTGTCGTCATTACTTCTTGGCCGTCAGGCCGCCCGTCAGGCCGCCGAGCAATCCGCCCAGCAGGCCGCCGTTGGCCGCGCCGCCGGACGAGCCGGTGGTGCCGCCGGTCGCGCCGCCCAGCAAGCCGCCAAGCAGCCCGCCGTTCGCGCCCGCCGAGGCGCCGGCGCTGGCGCCGCCCGCGCTGGCTCCCGCGTTGACGGCCACGCCGCCGAGCAGGCCGCCCAACAGTCCGCCGTTGGACGCGCCGCCGGATGCGCCGCCCGCCGCCCCGCCTGAGGCGCCGGCCGTGACGCCGCCGGTCAGTCCGCCCAGCAATCCGCCCAGCAGGCCGCCGTTGGCCGCGCCGCCCGCCGCGCCGCCCGCCGTGCCGCCCGCGGTGCCGCCGGCCGTGCCGCCAAGCAGGCCGCCCAGCAGACCGCCGTTGGCCGAGCCGCCGGCAGTGACGCCCAGGCTGCCCGTCACGCCCGCCAGCAGGCCGGTGACCGGCGCCAGCAGGCCGCCGTTGCCGCCCACCGGGGTGCCGCCGACGCCACCCACGCCACCCAGGATGCCGGTGATCGGGCTCAGCAGTCCGCCATTGCCGCCGGCCGCGCCGCCCAGGCCCAGGCCGCCGGTCAGGGCCGCCACGGTGCCGGTGGCATTGGCCAGCGTGTTGCCCAGCGGGTTGGTATTGCCCGGCGTGGCGTTGAGCAGGCCGCCCACGCTGCTGACGGTGGCGCCCAGCCCTTGCAGCACGCCGCCCAGGCCCGCGGTGTTGCCGACCTGGCCGCCCAGTCCGGCGACGGTGCCGCCCACGTTGTTGAGCAGGCCGGCGACCGGCGCGCCCAGCTTGGTGGTGGCGCCGACCTGCTGGGTCAGGTTGGTGACCGTGCCGGCCAGCGGACCGACCGTCGGGTCAAGCGCCGCGCCCACGCCGCCCAGCGTCGGGCCCAGGCCCAGCGGCAGGAGGTTGTCCGCGGCCTTGCCGGTATTGGTCAGGGCAGGTTCCAGCACGGGCTTGTAGGGGCCGCTGAGCAGGCCGCCGGTCACGCCGCCGACCAGCTTGTTCACCGGGTTGAGCAGGCCGCCCTGGCCGCCCAGGCCCGCGGTCAGCGCGCCCACGGCATTGGTGGCGTTACCGAGCACGGTCTTGAGCGGATCCGGATTGTTCGGAGAGGCATTGAGCAGGCCGCCCGCGCTGGCCACGGTCTTGCCCAGGCCGTCGACCAGGCCGCCGACGCCGCCGCTCAGTCCGCCCGGCAGGCCCGTGCCCTTCACTGTGGTGCCCAGATTGCTGACCAGGCCGCCGGTCTGTTGCAACACGCCGTCCACGGGCTGGCCCAGGCCGGTCGTCGCGCCGACCTTCTGCGTCAGGCTGACCACCTGGTCGGTCACGGGCTTGACCGTGGGATCGAGCGCCTTGCCGATGCCGCCCAGCGTCGTGCCCAGGTTCAGGGGCAGGACGTTGTCCACGGCCTTGCCGGTATTGCCCAGGGAGGTTTGCAGCGCGCCCGGCGTGGTGGTCGGCGTGGTGGGGCCGCCAGGATCGGGGTTGCCCGGGTTTCCGGGATTGCCGGGGTTGCCCGGCAGGCCGCCGCCCGGGTTGGTCGGGATGTTCGTGCCCGGCAGGCCGGCGGATTTGCTTCCACCGCCGCCACCGCCGCCGCAGGCGGAGAGGGCGCTCATGATGGCGGCCGCCATGACGGTGGCGGTCAGAATGCGTTGCACACGTTGCGTATCGGTCTTGATGTACATGGCGAGCTCCTGGTTTGGAAGGGTCAGACGGCGATACCGCCCGATACCTTTCCTCATGCATAAACCGTGCCAAGTTTTTTCAGGAACCGATTTTGAACGTGATTAATGGAGTTGCAACTTAATAAATATCCATTTTTTTCAATGGCTTGCGTATCACTCCAAGGGTTTGCACCAATATTGAGAAACCCGCAAATCTGGGATCGCAAAGAGCCTGCGAATGTTACGAATGCGGCGGATTCGGGGGTTACGTTACGTCCGGCGTTACGTAACGTGATGTTGGAAACCGGCAAAAAAAAGCGCCTGTCGCAACAGGCGCGGGGATATCGTGATTTATCGACGCCCCGGTTTGTCCGGGACGGGGGGCATGCCGTTCAGAATGCGTCGTAATAAAGAGAGTAATTCGCGTTGAAGCGCAGGTCGCGGTTGTCGCCGTTGGAGGTGCGGGAGGCGACGGGCTTGGCGACGTTGAAATCGAATAAATAGTACTTGTCGTCGGTAAACCTCAGGCCGAGCGCCACCGAGGACAGATGGCGCTGGTTCAATTGCTGGAGCGACGCGTTGTTGTACCAGGTGCGGGCATAGTCCACCAGCGCGTAGGGCTGCACATTGCTCAGATACCGCCAGCCTGTGTTGAAACGCCGATTGATTTCCAGCGACGCGCCCACGCCCTTGTCGCCGCTCTGTTCTCCTTGCGGGTAGCCCATGGCGTAGCGCCAGCTGCCGAACGAGACCTGTTCGGACGAGGGCAGGATATTGCTGGAGTATTGGCCGGCCGCGGATAGCACCAGGCCAAACTGCGCCGGCAGCACAAACGTTTGTTTCGCGTTCAGGTTGAAGCGCTTGAAATCCAGGTCCAGGACCGGCACCGAGGAAAACCCGTAATTGGTCGAGATTTCCTTTTTCGCGCCGGCGGCGTCAAAACCCTTGGCCACGCCCAGTGTCACGTCGGTGGCCATGCTCTCGGACAGCTGGATATACCTGAGTTCGGCATTGACGGCGCGCACGCGCGCGTCCTGTTGCAGCCAGCGGTCGCTGTTGTTGGCTTCGTAGCGATCTTTGGAATTGGCCGCGTATACCCCCAGCGTGCCGGTCAGCGAGCGGGTATTGTTGAGCAGGAAGGGGTAGCTCACGCCCAGGCCGATACGGTCATTGCGGACGCGCCGCTGAAATCCCAGGTATTCGATTGCATCGTCCTTGGGGCGCGCGTCGTAGTGATAGCCGTCCACCTTCACGGCCAGCCCGTCGGAGCCGATCGGCACGCGGATCTCGCCCATGACGTATTTGACGTCGCCCGACCTGAAAGGTACGGCGGCTGTCAGTTTGATCTGTTCGCCCAGCGGCGTCAGGCTGTTGGTGGCGACATTGACCAGCGGCTGCATGCCCTTGCCCAGCTCGGCCACGCCGCCGGTCAGGCTCACCGGCTGCCGGCTGGCCTCCAGCACCAGTTCAGTGGCGCCGTCCGCGCGCCGGGGCAGATCCAGGCTGGGCGTGAAGGTCACGCCGGGCACGGTGCGCATCAGGTTCAACACGCGCTCCAGCGTGGCCTGCCTGAGTGGTTTTTCCTCTTTCAGCCGTTGCGCCAGCGATTCGAGGCGGTCCTTGGCATTGCCGAGGTCGCCGTTGATGCGGACGCTGCCGATGTGACCTTCCACCACCGTCACGACCACCAGCCCGTTGGCGAAGCTCTGGTTCTGCACCAGGGCGAAGGACAGAGGATAGCCCCGGTCGCGGTAGAGCTGGGTGATCTTGTCCACCTGCTGCACCAGCTCGCCCAGGCTGATTTCCTTGCCGGACAGCGGGCTCAGCAGCGCCGATACCTCTTCGAAGGGCATGGCGTGCACGCCGGACACGTCGAAGTGGCGCGGCACGATGCGCTGGGCCAGCCGGGCCTGCAGCGCCAGTTGCTCTGGCGTGGGAGCCTGCACCACGGGGGGCGGCTGGTTGGCCGACGCGGGTCTTTCCATCGGCGGCAGCGAATCCACCGGGTTGCCGCGCAGCGGGCCGTCGGCGTGGGCGGTGCCTGCGGCCAGCGCGCAGGCCAGCAGTACGTATGAGGGGCTTGCGGGGAGCGTGCGTCTCATGCCTGTCGTGTCTCTGATGTGCCGCGGCATTGCCGCCGAAACGGTAATGGCGATATTTACCAAATATCAGTTGTTAATGGGGACGCAATATTTACCGATATAAATGTAGGTTTGATGTCAGGCGGTATCTTGCCAGCGCCAAAAGGTAATGACAATTTATTTCATTGTGGCCGGATGGCCACTTGCCGTGAATGCCAGGGATGTGGGTCGACGGTACGCTGAAATATCAAGTGAAACCGTTGCCTGGTCTGGGGTTTTGAAGGGTTTCAAATATGATTGTTCTGAATATTGGGGATAGGCGTTACATGTCTGTTGTCGTCACGCTGTGAATGCTGGTATAAACCCTGATGTGTATTAATTGTTAATAGATAAGACTATATACACGTTTCTAAACACTTTCGATTTTCGGGTTAACCGGAGTCCGCAAGATGCGCCAGGATGACCGCAAGACGAGTCGCGGCGAATGTTCGGCAAGGCCGGCCGGCCAGGGGCCGCTGCCTCGGGGACACTCATGAATCCGGGTGACGTCGTTCCGCTTTCCTTCAATGGCGGCCTGGTCGCGCTGTCCTTCCTGACGGCGGTGCTGGGTTCCTATGTGGCGCTGCTTGCCGCGGTCGGCATCCGCACGGAAACGCAGGACGGCGATATCCGCCTTGGCTATATCCTCATCGGCGCGGTGGCGATGGGCGGCGTCGGTATCTGGAGCATGCACTTCATCGGCATGCAGGCACAGGACCTGCCGTTCCTGGTCGGTTACCAGGTGGGTTTGACCGTACTCAGTTTCCTGGTTGCCGCGGGGTTCTCGGGATGGGCGTTCTGGTATGTGGGGCGTGACCGTTTCACGATCGGACGCTGCCTGGTCGGCGGCCTGGCCGCGGGCCTGGGCGTCGCCGCCATGCATTATGTCGGCATCAGCGCCATGCGCATGCCGGCAGTATTCCTGTGGAATCTGCCGCTCGTTGTTTTATCGGTTTTGATAGCCGTAATCGCCGCGTCGGCCGCATTATGGCTGGCTTTCAATACGCAAAATGAGCTCCAGCGCGCCGGAGCGGCCGTTTTGATGGCCGTGGCCGTGTGCGGCATGCATTACACCGGCGCCGCGGCGGGCACGGTGGTGTGCACCACGCCGCGCGACGGAGCCGGCATGCAGATCGGCGGCGTGCTGCTTCCCTATATTGCCTTCGGGCTGTCGGCCGTGGTGCTGGTGCTCATGCGCTGGCATCTGCAACGGGCCTCCAGCCGTTTTCGCGCGCGCCTGGCGCAGCGCATCGACGCCATCATCGAATCGGCTCCCACCGTGGAGCCGGGCAGGGCCCACGGTCCCACGGTGGGACCGGGTTAGGCAGGTTCCGGGTGCAGGCCGGCGCCAGCGGGCTTGCGGACGGTTCCTGGTCTTGGCGAGCATGCTTCGCGCGCGCGGGCGGCTCAATTGATCAATCGAGACCTAGGGAGCTCGACATGAAAGCGAAACTTGCGCAGTTCTGGAACGATGAGGAAGGCATCACCGCCCTGGAGTACGGGCTCATCGCGGGCCTGGTGGCGGTGGCCCTGGTCGTAGGCGTGGGCGCGTTCACGGGCAGTCTGAAAGACATGTTCAACGCGCTCAAGGCCAAGCTGGATGCCGCCAAGGGCACGTGATGGCTCCGGCTGGCGCGCCGGCCGGGGCCGGCAGCCTGTCCGGAGGGCCCGCCCGCTCGAGGGCGGAGCAGGGGATAGACCAGGAGTCTGAGATGAAAGCGAAGCTCATGCAGTTCTGGAACGATGACGCCGGCATCACCGCGCTGGAGTATGGCCTGATCGCCGGGCTGGTCGCGGTCGCGCTGATCGCGTCGGTGGGCTTGTTCACCGGCAGTCTTCAGAGCATGTACCAGGCGCTCAAGGCGAAGCTCGACGCGGCCCAGGGCACCTGAGGCCTCGGGAACGAGCCCGGCGCGCGCCGCGGACGGTCCCGGTTCCGAGGGGCCGCCCGCGGACTGCCGCGGCGGTGTCCGCGATGCACGGATTGGAGGGGCGGCGTCCATTCGGACGGACGCGCTGCGGTCGTATCGGTAACCGTTGGAAGGTCGTGCCTTGTATCCAGGGGAAGCGCTGTGGTGGCTGTTGTTCGCATGCTGGAATCTGGTGTTGATCCACGCCGATCTGCGCCATCGCCGCGTTCCCAATACGCTCATCGTCGCGGGATTCGCGGGGCAGCTGCTTTGGCTGCTGGCCGCCTGGCTGGTTCCTGGCTGGATGCATCCGCCGCGTTGGGCCGGCTGGGGCATGACGCTGGCAGGCTTTTTCTGCGCCTTCCTGTTCTTGCCTGTGTGGGCGCGGCGCAAGATGGGCGCGGGCGATGTCAAGGCCATCGCCATACTCGGCCTGCTGCTGGGCTTCGCGCCGCTGCTGGTGACGCTGGTGGGGGCGAGCCTGCTGGCGGGCCTGCACGCGGTGGCCTATTTGCTGATCAGCCGGTATTGGGCGCTGGCCGACCGCTGGAGGCAGATTCCCTATGGCGCGTATCTGGGCGTCGCCGCGCTCAGCGTGGTGTTTATTCCCTTGAATTCGGTCTGGTATTCGTGGTGTTTTTCCTGGTGTTCTACGGGATCCTGACCTACTCCCTGGTGTTCGCCGCACAGCATTCCATCACCCTGGCCGCGCAGGACGGCGCGCGCAAGGTGCTGCAATGGCAGGCCGGCACGCCGTCGCTGACGGCGCGGGCCAACGCCGGCCGCGACACCGCGCTGGCCCTGGCCAACTGGGTCAGCACGATGTCCTCAGCGCCGGTCAAGGTAGCGGTCTGCGGCAGCACCGGCACGCTCAGCAGCGCCGGCGGCGGCGCCTGCAGTGGCATGACGCTGGCTACGGACCAGATCGAAGTGACGGTGTCCTATGCCTATGGCGCGCATCCGCTGATTCCCGCCTTTCCGTTCCTGCAGGATGCGCTGATGCCCGCATCCAGCGTGCTCAGCGCGCGGGCCACCGTGTATCTCGGCAACACCATGGACGGAGATACCTGAGCCATGCGGCCCACAACGCCTCCCACCCTTGATCGCCATGGCGCGCGTCGCCGGCAGCGCGGCATCGCCGCGCTGGAGTTCTCGCTGACCTTGACCATGCTGCTGATGTTCATCTGCGCCGTGGTCGGCTATGGCGTGCTGTTCTGGATGCAGCAGCAGCTGGCTGCGGCGGCCAACGAAGGCGCGCGCGCCGCCGTGTTCGCGCGCTTCTCGGGCGCGCCCGACGTGAACGGCGCGGCCTGTACGGCGGCAATGGGTGTGTTCTCGACCGGCTCCGCGGTGGGCTGCGCCATCACCCGCGCGCCTTGCGCCTGGAGCGGCGCGGGCGGACAGACGGCCAACTGCGCCACGATCTCCATGACCTACAACACCCAGTCCTGGCCGGTGCTGGCGACCATGCAGGCGCTCATCGCCATGCTGCCCGGCACGAACAAGGATTGGATCCCGTCCAGATTGTCTTCCAAAGCCACCGTGCAAATCTCACAAGGGACACCATGAGCAGCCTGAGCAAGATCATCGCGGGCGTGTTGTTGGCGGCAGGGCTCGTGCTGGCTTTCGTGGCCTGGCGCCTGGCGTCGGCGCCGTCCTCGCCGCCGCAGCCGGTCGCGCCCGTCGCGGCCAGCGCGCCGGCGCCGCAAGAGCCGGTGAAGTTCTATCCCGTGGTGGTGGCGGCCAAGGCGATCCCGGCCGGCACGCGCATCGCGCCGGACATGCTGGAAGTGGCGAAGTGGCAGGTGGCCCTGTCGGGCGGTTTTCCGGCGGCCGACCTGCTCACCGGCGCGATCGTGCGCACCGACGTCGCCGTGGGCGATCCCATCTTGCCGTCCATGCTGGCGCATGGCATGGCCAGCCTGCTGCAACCGGGCGAACGTGCGCTGGCGGTGGCGGTGGACGAAGTGAGCGGCGGCGGCAATCGCATCCTGCCGGGAGATTTCGTCGATGTGTTCTTCATGCTGGACAAGAGCGCGGAAGTGCAGGCCGGCCAGGCGCGCCTGCTGCAATCGCAGCTGCGCGTACTGGCCTATGGCGCGAATTCGCTGGACGGGCCGGAAGAGAAATCGCTATTGCAGCAGGGCGCGCCCGCGCAGCCGGCCAAGACGGCGGTGCTGGCGGTGCCGGTCGAGCGCGTCAGCGAGCTGATGCTGGCCAGCCGCGCCGGACGGCTGCAGCTGGCGCTGCGTCCGCTGGGCGACGCGGGCGTGCCCGATATCGCCCTGTTTCCGCAGCGCCGCGCGGCGATGCAGGCGCGCGCCGATCTGACGCCCGGACAACGAGAGCTGCTGGACAGCGGCCCCAACCGGGCCTATGGCGGTGACACCCTGCCGCAAATGGACGGCACCACGCTGTCGCCGCGCCAGGTCGCGCGCGGATCGGGCGGCGGCGGACGCAGCGTGGAAATCGTCAGAGGAGACAAATCCGAGCGCGTGCGCTATTGAATCCGGCTGCCGCAGGCTGCCCCGTGTACAGGCCCCAGAGACTGCAACCATAATCTGACCGAGCATGATGAAGAGATATCAGTTGTCCATGGCGCAGGCGCGCCGCACGCATCGCAAGAATGGGATATCGCTCCATCGGGGCCGCGCGGAACCGGCTCTGCCGGACCGCGGTGGCGCCCTCTTTAGGGAGGCGCGCGTGGCGCCTCGGGGGCGGGCTGCCATCCGGCGCTCTGCCTGGGTGATCTGCGTGCTGGCCGCCGCGGCGACGCTGGCCGGCAGCCCGGCCGCGATGGCGCAGAACGCCGCGCCGGCGCAGGGGGCCGTGGCGCCCGCCGGCGATATCGCGGTGGCGGTCAAGGGTCAGCAGACCCTGATGTTGGGCGGCGCGCCGTCGCGCATCGCCATTGGCGATCCGGAAGTGGCCGATGTGAAGGTGCTGCCGGCGTCCGGCAAGCGCGCCGCGTCGGTGCTGGTCTATGGCAAGAAGGCCGGCACCACCCAGCTGCAGGTATGGAGCGGCGCCAATGCCGCGCCGCAGGTCTGGAACGTGCGTGTGTCAGGCCCGGTCCAGGGCGTGCTGGCCGGGCGCGGCGTGAGCGGCGGGGCCAATGTGGACATGGCCGGCGACAAGGCGGTGCTGTCCGGGCATGCCGAGTCGCAGCTGAGCCATCAGGGTTCCGTGTCGGCGGCGGCGTCGGCCGTCGGCGGCGAGAAGAACGTGGTGGACCTGTCCACCGCCGGGCCGGGCGGCGTGGTCCAGGTCGAGGTCAAGGTGGTCGAGGTGCAGCGTTCCGTGATGAAGCAGGCGGGCATCAGCTTCGCCGGCCGCAGCGGTCCCTGGGGCGGCACCAATTCGATCACGCCCGATGGCTTCACCGCGCCGCTGGGCTTCAACAAGTCCGCGCCGCTGGCCTCGGGATTCTCGCTGTTCTATGACTCGAACAATTTCAGCGCGCGCTTGCGCCTGCTGCAGGGGAACAACATGGCCCGGGTGCTGGCCGAGCCAACCCTGGTGGCGCTGAGCGGGCAGAGCGCCAGCTTCCTGGCTGGCGGCGAGCTGCCCGTGCCCGAGGCGGCCGGCCTGGGATCGGTCACGGTCGCATTCAAGCCCTTCGGCATCGGGCTGACCGTCACGCCGACGGTGCTGTCGCGCGAGCGCATCGCGCTGAAGGTCGCGCCCGAAGCCAGCGAACTGGACTACAGCAACGGCATTCCGCTGGTCACCAGCGCCGATAACGTCACGGTGATCCCGGCGCTGCGCACGCGCCGGGCCGACACCACCATCGAACTGGGCGACGGCGAGAGCTTCGTGATCAGCGGCCTGGTGTCGCGCCAGACCAAGGCGCTGGTGAACAAAGTGCCCATGCTGGGCGACCTGCCGATCATCGGCGCCTTCTTCCGCAGCGTGGACTACAAGCAGGAAGACACCGAGCTGGTCATCGTGGTGACGCCCCGGCTGGTGCGTCCCATCGCGCGCGGCGTATCCCTGCCGCTGCCGGGGGCCAAGCAGGAGGCGAGCGACACTGCGTTCAACGCCTGGGGCTATTACCTGATGGGTCCGATGAGCGGGCAGCAGATGCCGGGTTTTTCACGGTGAGCGACATGAAGACACATGCCAGGGAATGGGTGGGCCTGCAGAGCGGGAACCGCTTCTTGTTTTGTTCCAAGGGCGATGGCGTGGCCGCGCAGCTGGGTCAGGCCATCGGCGATCTGGGGATGCTGACCCAGGAAGCGCCCGCCGTCGAGGACCTGGCCAAGCGCCTGGCCGAGATCGCGCCGCAGGTGGTGTTCCTGGACTTCACGCTGAGCGAGGATGAGCCTGGCAAGCTGTTCCGTTCGGCCGAGCTGGCCCGCTTGCTGGCGCGCATCGCGCCGGGCATTCCCAGGGTCGCGGTGGGTCTGCTCAGCCAGCCCGAAGGCGCCATCGCCGCCTTGCGCGCCGGCGTCAGCGATTTCGTCGATCCCTCGGTCGCGCCGCAGGAAGTGAAGGACGTGGTGCAGCGCCTGCTGGACACGCCCGTCGCCGGCGGCGGGCGCGCCGACGGCCAGCGGCGCAGCGTGCTGCTGCTGGGCACCCGTCCGGGCGTGGGCACCAGCACGCTGGCCGTGCACCTGGCCGGCCTGGTGCAGGACCGCATGAAGCAGGCGCATGCGCTGCGCTTTGGTGCCAGCGGCGCCAAGCCGTCCAAATCCGCCGAGGCCGGCGCCATGCAGCCGCTGTCCAGCCGCGTGGCGCTGCTGGATCTGGGCTGGCCGGTGGGCGATTGCCAGCTGTATCTGAACATCGGCAGCGACTTCGATTTCGCCGAGGCCGCGCGCAACCTGCGCCGCCTGGATCCGACCCTGCTGGGCTCGGCGATGGCGCACACGGCCAACGGTCTGAGCGTGCTGGCCCTGCCGCGCGATCTGGGCCAGATGCGCGATATCTCGCAATCCGATTCGCTGCTGGTGTTCGAGCGGCTGCGCCAGCATTTCGGCGTGGTGGTGGCCGATGCCGGCGGCTTCAACAATCCTGATTTCGTGGCCGGCCTGGCGCGCACTTCGCAGCAGAACTGGATCGTGACCGACCAGAGCGTGGGCGCGCTGGTGTCGCTGGCCGGCCTGTTGCAGGAACTGGAGCAGCTGCATGTGGATCGGCGCAGCCTGGGCCTGATCGTCAATCGCTATGACGAGCGCTACGGCATGACCGCGCAGCAGATCGCCGAGCGTTTCCAGCTGGAACTGGTCGGCACCTTGCCCGACCGCACGCTGGCCCTGATGGTCTGCACCAACCAGGGCCGCCTGCTGCACGAGGAGGCCGAGCGCGACGTCTATGTGCGCGCCGTGCATGCGCTGGCGGAAAGACTGAGCACGGAAGAACACACGCCCGGCGGGCGCGCGAGCTGGCTGGCCACCTGGCTGCCGGGCGTGCATCGCCGCATGGTGGTGGATTGACAAGGGACGGCGGCGGAATCCGACATGATCATGACAGGCACCATAGAATTCGGCGGCGACGGCGACCGGGGCTTTTCCGCTTCGAATCGCTACCAGGAAATCAAGACGGCGGCCTACGAGCACCTGCTGTCCCGCATCGAGGAACTGGGGGCGGAATTCGGCCGCTGGGCCCGCACGGCCATCCAGGAATTCGTCGATATCGAGGTGGCCAGCTTCGTGCGCCTGCGCCGCGTGCCCATCAACGAGGGCGAGATGCGGCAGATCTCGGAGGCCCTCACCAAGGAGCTGGCCGGGTTGGGGCCGCTCGAAGACCTGCTGGCCGATCCCGCGGTCGAGGACATCCTGATCAACGGCTATGACAACGTGTTCGTGTCGCGGCGGGGCGTGCTGGCGCGCGAGACGCTGCGCTTCACCGACAACCAGCACGTGCTGCGCATCGTGCGCCGCATCCTGGCGCCCATGGGCCGGCGCCTGGACGAGTCGACGCCCATGGTCGATGCCCGCCTGCCGGACGGCGGCCGCCTGAACGTGGTGATCGAGCCGCTGGCGGTGGACGGGCCGATGGTATCGATCCGCAAGTTCCGCCAGGATCCGCTCAAGCCCGCCGACCTGCTGACGCTGGGCACCTTCGACGAAGAGATCTACCGGCTGCTCAGCGAGGCAGTGAAGCACCGCTGCAACATCCTGGTGTCCGGCGGCACCAGCTCGGGCAAGACCTCGTTGCTGAACGCGCTGGCCTTCTTCATCCCGGAAACCGAGCGCGTGGTGACGGTGGAGGACACCGCCGAACTGTCGCTGAACCATCCTCACGTCGTGCGGCTGGAGGCGCGCCAGGGCGGCTTCGACGGCAGCGGCGCGGTCACCATCCGCGAGCTGATCCGCAACAGCCTGCGCATGCGGCCCGACCGCGTCGTGGTGGGCGAGGTTCGGGGCGCCGAGGTGATGGACATGCTGCAGGCCATGAACACCGGCCATGAAGGGTCCATGGCGACCATCCACGCGAACTCGCCGCGCGAATGCCTGTACCGCATCGAGATGCTGGCCGGCTTCGCCGGTTTCCAGGGCAGCGAGGACAGCCTGCGTCGCCAGATCGCCAGCGCGCTGGATTTCATCGTGCAGATCGGGCGCCTGTCCAACGGCAAGCGGCGCGTGCTGTCGGTGACCGAAGTCACGGGCATGGGCGACAACGTGATCTCGACGCAGGAACTCTACCGGCACGAATCCTTCGCCACGCCGGAGGGCGAGGAAAAGGACCGCTGGAACTGGCTGGGCATCCATCCGCATACGCCCAAGCTCGCCAAGATGCGGCACGAGGCGCGTCAGTCCGACGGCGGCGCGCCGGAGCCCGACGGCGGGGGCGGCGGGTTCTGGAGCCGGAGGCGCTGATGCAGCAAGCCCTGGTCCTGGCGGCATTGGCGCTGGTGCTGGCCGTGGCGGCCGTGCTGCTGTGGCGGCACGCCAATAGCGGCGCGCGCCGCGCCGCGAGTTCCGCCTTCCTGGAAAACCAGCTGCGGCGCGCGCGCGACGTGCCGGTCGGCGGGGCGACATTCGCCGGCGGGGCGCGCGCGGCACGCAGCGGTTTTTCGTGGTGGGACCGGCTGTTGCTGCTGGCCGGCCTGCGGCACGGCGCCGGACTCTACCTGCGGATCTTCGTGCCCATCGTCGTGGGCGCGCTGCTGGCCTGGGCCTTTTTGGGCGCCTTGTCCGGCTTCGTCACGCTGCTGTTGCTGACCGTCGGCGCCTATTTCCTGCTGTGGCTGCGCGCCGACAAGCGCCAGCGCCGCATGATCTCGCAATTGCCGGCCTTCCTGGACAACATGGTCCGGCTCATCACCATCGGCAACAGCATGGCCTCGGCCTTCCAGACCGCCGCCGCCAGCGCCGACGCGCCGCTGCGCGAAGTGGTCGAGACCGCCGCCGCCCTGAGCCGCTCGGCCAAGGAACTGGACGAGGCGCTGGCGCACGTGTCGCGCCAGTACGGGCTGAAGGAGCTGTACATGGTGGCGGCGGTGGTATCGATCGCGCTGCGCTTCGGAGGCCGCAGCGATCAGGTGCTGGAGCGCATGGCGGCCTTCATGCGCGACGTCAGCCAGGCCCGCAGCGAGCTGTCGGCCAGCTCGGCCGAGATCCGCCTGTCGGCCTGGATCCTGGCTCTGCTGCCGCTGGGCATCGCCGGTTTCATCATCGTGGCCAACAACGATCTGTTCGTGGGATTGTGGGAGGACCCGCTGGGCTTCAAGATGCTGGCGACCGCCGTGGCCATGCAGGTCGGCGGATCCTATTGGCTGTACCGCATGGCCAAATCCATCTGACGGGGGCGAGGATGCAAGCGCTGGAATCCCTGAACCCGACCCTGGTGCTGGCCATGGCGCTGACCCTGGTGGCCGTCGCCATGCTGGTCCTGGGCGTCAGCATGGTGCGTCGCCTGCGCGGCCAGGGCCGCAGCCGCCAGGTCGTCGACCAGGCGCTGGCCACTCGCAGCGGACGGTCCAAGGCGGCTGAGGCCGAGGAGCCGGGCCGCCTGGCCGCCGCGGCGCGCGCAGCGGATTCCTTCGGCAAGCGCCTGACGGAAGGGCGGCTGGCCGAAGCCCTGCTGGCGTCGGAGGACCGCAAGTTGGTCGATATGGCGGGCTACGCGAATCCGGTGGCGGCGCGGTCGCGCTTCGTGGCGGCGCGCTTCGTGCTGGCCATCCTGCTGCCCATCGCGGCGGTGGTGCTGGACCTGGAGAAGAATCTGATCGATTCCTCGGTCGGCGTGCTGATCGCGGCCTTCCTGGGTTTCGCCGTGGGCTACATGTTGCCGAAGATCTTCGTGCGCCGGCGGCTGGCGCGCCGGCGGCGGCAGGCGGCCGACGAACTGCCGCTGCTGATCGACCTGCTGCGCCTGCTGCAGGGCGTGGGCCTGTCCATCGACCAGAGCCTGCAGGTGCTGGTCAAGGAATTCGCCCAGGTACTGCCGGTGCTGTCCTATGAGCTGCGGCTGGCGACCGAGCTGCACGTGCGCGGACGCACGCGCGAGCAATCGCTGGCGCGGCTGGCGTCGGGCTTCGACAACGACGATATCTCGGCCATCTGCCGATTGATCGCGCAGGTGGACCAGCATGGCGGCGCGGTGCAGGAGCCGCTTCAGCGCTTCGGCGAGCGGCTGCGCGACAAGCGTCGGCTGGACCTGAAGGAGAAAGTCGGCAAGACCACCGTCAAGATGACGGGGGTGATGATCGTGACCCTGCTGCCGGCCCTGTTGATCGTGACGGGTGGCGCGGGCTTCGTGGCGGTATTGCGCGGTCTGTCGCGCATGGGGGGGATGTGATGGCGGGCGGTATCGGAAGCACGATGGGCAGGCTGCGGTGGGCGGCGCTGGCGGCATTGATGGCGGGCGCGGGCCTGTCGGGGTGCAAGACCAACAACGTCGAGTCGGCGTGGCAACTGATTCAGCAGCAGCAACAGGAGCAGGCGCTGGCGCGGCAGAAGGAGGACGAGGCCGAGAACAAGCGGCGGCCCGCCGAGCCCGAGCTGATGCTGAGCATGATCGCCGAAGCGCAGCGACAGGAGCGCTATTTCGCTTCGCTGGCCTATATCGACGCCTTCCAGCAGCAGTTCGGCAATGATCCGCGTGTCGGGCCGATGCGCGCCGAGGCGCTGCGGCAGACGGGGCAGACCGCCGCCAGCGAGCAGGCGTACCGGGCCTTGCTGGGCACGCCGCAGGCCGCCGACGGTTGGCACGGGCTGGGCCTGATCGCCGGCGCGCGCGGCCAGTACGCGCAGGCGGCGGACGATTTCTCGCGCGCGGCCAAGCTGGCGCCGACGGATCCGCGCATTCTGGGCGACCTGGGCTACGCGCGCCTGCGGGCGGGCGATCCCGCCGGCGCCCGGGTGCCGCTGGGCCAGGCCGCCGAACTGGCGCCGGACAATCCCAAGGTGCTGGCCAACCTGGCCCTGTTGTTGCTGGTGGAAGGCGACGCGGTCAAGGCGCAGCGGGTGATGGACCAGGCCAGGCTGGGCGAGGAGGCGCGCGCGCAGGTCCTGCGCCTGGCTTCGGAGGTGCGCAGCCAGAATGCGCCGCCTCCGCTGGCGGACGCCACGCCCTTGCGGACGCCAGCGGCAGGCGCGGCCCCGGCGTCGCCGGTGGTGGGGCCCATGATGGACCGGCTCGGCAACGGGCCCATCGTGCGTTGAGCGCGATTGATGAGCAAACCGATATTTCCCAGGAAAACCGTCATGTTCCCAGACCCGAAACGCGTGACCCTGTGCCTGGCGCTATTCATCAGCGCGAGCGCGACGGCGCAATCGAACGCGCCCCTGACCGGCGCGATGAACGGCGGCGCGCAAGCGCAAGCCGCGCCCGTGCCGGCGGCCGACATGCCGGCGCGCCCCGTGGTGCAGCAGGTCCAGACGCCGATGCCGCCGCCCCAGGCGAGCGCGCCCGAGCCCGAGCCGCGACCTGAAGCCGTGGGCGACATCACGCGCGCGCTGTTCGAGGCGCAGGCCGACGGCCGCCGCGCGGGCGGCGCGCTGCCCATGCTGGGGCCGGTGTCCTCCGCGGCCTGGAACCGGTATCTGGAGAGTTTTTCCCATCCCATTCCCGAGTGGTTCCAGAAGCGGATGGAAACCAAGAACACCAATTAATCAGCATGCGTTCCGCGCGCCCCGGGCCGGTGCCCGGGACGCGCGGGTTCCCCGGTCCAGGCACGCCGGTCTTCGTATCCATGCGGAGTCGCGAACATGTCAACCCGCTCGATCCGTTACGTTCCTCGCTCGCGGCAGCGCGGCAGCATGACCGTCGCCGTCGTGTTCGCGGTGCTGGTGGGCCTGGTGCTGCTGGGCGTGGCGCAGCTGGGCTATGGCTACTACATGAAGCGCGAGGTCCAGAAGGCCGCGGATCTGGCCGCGCTGTCGGCCGTGCAGGTGCTGGGCACGGGCGCCGCGGCGGATTGCAGCCGCGCCAAGGCGGCGGGCGTGTCGGCGGCGCTGGCCAATCTGCCGAATATCCTGGACACCTTTTCCGCGGCCGACGTGACCGTGGATTGCAAACTGTGGGATCCGACGCGCCCGCCGGTCGGCGGCATGCCGCTGTTCGATCCGGCCAGCGGCCAGTTGCCCAATGCGATGCGCGTGCGTATCGGCAAGACGCTGGGCAATGTCATTCCCAGCGCCTTCGTCGGCGGCGACACCGTCGTGTCGGTGCAGGCGGTGGCGACCAGCACGCAGCCGGTGGCGGCCTTCACGGTCGGATCGCGGCTGCTGCGGCTGGAAAAGGGCGGGCTCCTGTCCAAGATCCTGGCCTCGGTGGGCGCAACGCCGCAGCAGCTGGACGTGCTCGACGCGGCCGGCCTGGCCACGGTCAACATCACGCCGTCCGGCTTGCTCGATGCGCTGGGCCTGCCGCTGTCGGTGGCCACTGGCGTGGGCACGCCCGCCCAGCTGGCGGCGGTCAGCAACCTGACGCTGGGCCAGTTGCTGAACGCCACGCTGACCGTGATCAACAAGGCGGGCACGGCGGCGGCCGACATCACGCTGCTGAACAATGCCATCAAGACGGTGCTGCAGGTCATGCCGCTGAACCTGCCGGTCAAGCTGTTCGGCGACGGCGGCGTGCTGGACCTGCAGGTGGTGGGCGGCAGCGTCACGTCGGCGCTGCAGGCGAACGTCAACGCGCTCAACATCCTGCAAACCGCGCTGGTGATCGCCAATGGCCAGAACCTGATCGACCTGGGGCTGAACGTGCCGCTGCTGGGCGTGCAGTCGAAGGTGCGCATCGTCGAGCCGCCGACGATCGCGGTGGGCGGCGTGGGCGCCACGGCCACCAGCGCGGGCATCCGCGTCTACCTGCGCATCAACACGAGCAATATCCCCGTGCTCGGTCCTCTCCTGGGCACGACGCTGGGGACCTGGGTCGATCTGCCAGTCATCATCGACGTGGCCCAGTCCACCGGCACGCTCGCGAAGCTGTGCCAGGCGCCGCTGACCTCGACGCAGGCCACCATCAACGTGACCTCGTCGCTGGCCAATGTCTGCCTGGGTCGTTTCCCGGGCATGACCTCCGACAGCGACACCAGTCCGGCCAACTTCCTGGCCCTGACCAACGCCTGCCAGCCGGCTTCGTTCAACACCATTCAGCGCTACAAGGTGCTCAATGTGCTGGGCATCTTGCCGCTGACCAGCAAGGTCACGCTGCCGGTCTTCAACTCGGCGGCGCCGGTGCCGGTCACGCTGACCGCGCCGCCATCGCCCAACTCCAAGGCCACCGTCAACGCCACCTCGCTGGACCTGACCAAGCTGGCCTCGAATCTGGCCGACGCGCTGATCGGCGGCATCCTGGGCGACCTGTTCAACACCGGCACGCCGCTGACCGAGCAGCAGCGCACCGATCTGGCCACCAAGCTGGTGGGCGGCGGCGGGTCGAACCCGGGCAAGTCCGTATCGGAAGTCGTCAACAACATGCAGTGGTCCACGGACGCCATGAATCAGCTCGGGCAGCGCATGAGCACGGGCGGGTTGACCGGGGTGCTGGGGGGCACGCTGCAGCTGGTGGGCAATATTCTGAGTTCGCTGCTGCTGGCGCCGCTGAGCGACCTGACCTGCGCGCTGGCGATCGTGCCGGACGCCATCCGCCAGTGCCGGGTCGGCGCCGTCAGCAGCCTGGCGTTGACCGGCGGCAATCAGGCGAGCGGCGTGCTGTCGGTCGTGGTGACGCTGCTGCAGCCGCTGCTGGACATGCTGTCGAACCTGTTGCAGCAACTGCTGAACCTGCTGGGCCTGAGCCTGGGCCAGACCGATGTGTCGCTGCTGTCGGTGGATTGCGGCAAGCCCCGGCTGGTGTATTGATCTGGAACCTCTAACTGGAAGCCCGGAAGCGGGCTGCGTGGTTTGCCAATGAATCAGAAATTCGTCCGCGAGGAGTTCGATCTGTATGTCTGGGAGGGCACTTCCGACATCGCCGCGCGCGCCGAGCGCTGCCTGGCGGGCATGGACGTGACGCTGGTGCGGGCGGACGCCGGCACGGCCTTCCCGCCGCCGCGCGATCCGGGCCGGCCCGCCGTGGCGCTGGTGTCGGTGTCGGTGATGGGTGACAACCGTTTCAGCGGTTATGACTGGCTGGCCGTGCAGGCGCTGCCCATCATCTGGGTGGCCTCCGAGGCGCGCGGCCGCGATCCGCGTTACTACCCGCCCGAATATTCCTATACCTTGCCGCTGGCTTTCACCACGGCCGACCTGCGCAAGCTGCTGTTCGAGCTGCTGGGCGTGCTGGACCAGGCCCGGCCGGCCGCGCCCCGGCGCGAGCAGCCGCTGATTGCCGTGTCCGAGCCGATGCGGGCCCTGCTGGCGGAGGCCGAGATGTACGCGGACTGTCGCAGCAACGTGCTGGTCCATGGCGAAACCGGCGTAGGCAAGGAGCGAGTGGCGCGTCTGCTGCACGACCGCGCGGCCTGGGCCGACGGCCCCTTTGTCGCGGTCAATTGCGGCGCCATTCCCGAAGGACTGTTCGAGGCGCATTTCTTCGGCCACGCCAAGGGGGCGTTCACCGGTGCCGTCGGCGCGCACAAGGGCTATTTCGAGCAGGCCAATGGCGGCACGCTGTTCCTGGACGAGATCGGCGACCTGCCGCTGTACCAGCAGGTCAAGCTGTTGCGGGTGCTGGAGCAGAGCACGGTCACGCGCCTGGGCTCGGCGACCGAAGTGCCGGTGGATTTCCGGCTGGTCGCCGCCACCAACAAGGATCTGCGAGTGCTGGTGGCGCAGGACGAGTTCCGCGCGGATCTGTACTACCGGCTGGCGGTGATCGAGTTGCGCATCCCCAGCTTGGAGCAGCGCGGGGCCGCCGAGAAGGTCGCGCTGTTCCGCTCCCTGCTGGAGCGGATGGGCGCCGGGGACGAGCCGCCGGACTGGCTGCTGGAACGCGCCGGGGCCACCCGCTACGAGGGCAATGTGCGCGAGCTGTCCAACGTGGCCGAGCGCGTGGCCATCGTCCGGCGCCAGTTCCAGTCCTGGGACCGGGCGCGCATCGAGCGCATCTTCGACCAGCTGGCCGAGCCGCTGCGCCCGCCCGCCGCGATGGGCGCGGGCGGCGCGCAGTGCGAGCCGCCGGTGTTCACCGATGCCGAACGGGCCGAGCGCGCCCGCATCCTGGCCGCGCTGGACGCCAACGGCTGGCGCCGGCAGGACACCGCCAATACCCTGGGCATCAGCCGCAAGGTGCTGTGGGAAAAGATGCGCAAACTGCATCTGGGCGGCGGGCAGGGTGAAACCGCGGACGGGATGGTGGAAGCCTCCTGAAGGCGCAATAGGGAATGGCCCGTAGAGGGTGACATCCGGGGCGGCGCGCCCTGCGCGCGCGGCAGCTTCCGGAGCAATAAATTGCTATAGTTCCGCAACGATTTTTTTGGGGTAGGCATGAACGTCCACTTTATCCGTGCCACCGCGCGCATGGCGCTGTTGGGTACGGCCCTGTCCGGTCTGGCGGCTTGCGCCAGCGCCCAGCAACCCGAAGCGGCCCGGCCCGCGGTCCAGCAGGTTGAAGACACGCAGGCGGCGTCCACGCCGGTGACGCCGCCGCCGCCCGCGCCCGCCGCGCGTCCGGCCAGCACCGTCGCCGAGCTGCAAAGCCTGATCCAGAACCGCCAGGTCTCGGAACTGCGCACGACCTACAACGGCACGTATGGCGCCAGCCTGCTGTTCAAGCCGGACGACCTGACCTATTACGTGGCCCTGTTCCAGCAGAAGGATTTCTGGCGCGTGGTCAAGACCCAGTCGGACAAGCAGGCCGAGGCCACCTACCGCGCCTTCGCCGGCCAGTCGATGGAACTGGCCGAGGTCGATATCCAGCGCATCCGCCTGCAGGCGGAGTACGCCCACAACGAGAAGCTGCTGGCCAGCCGCAACGCCCAGCTGAGCACGCTGCAGGCCGACAACACGCTGCGCATGCAGCAGGAAGAGCAGGTTGCCGCCCGCCAGCAACAATCGCGCCAGGAAGCCACCGCCCTGGCCGACCAGCAGAAGGACGTGCGCCAGCAACTGCGCGATCTGCAGCGCCAGATCGACGCCCTGCAGGCCCAGCAGGCCCAGCTCGGCGGCGCGGGCGCGTCGTCCAAGCGCGGCAGGTAAGCGCTCGTCAGTGCGTCCGGCATGCGATATGGCGGGCCCGTCTGGGCCCGCTTTCTTGTATTCTGCCGGGTGATCCTCATATAGACCCCATGGCACTCAAAGTTTTCGACCTCCAGTGCGAGCACAGCCACATCTTCGAAGGCTGGTTCGGTTCGCACGAAGACTACGACGCGCAGCAGGCGCGAGGTCTGGTCACGTGCCCTGTCTGCGGGTCGGCATCGATCACCAAGCGCCTGTCGGCGCCTCGGCTGAACGTCGCGCACCTGCACGCGCCTGAGCCCGCGCCCCAGCAGCGGCAGGCCGAAGCGCCCGCCGGGGCGTCCGAGGCCCAGAAAATAGCGGCCCTGCAGGCCGCCGTCCTGACCCAGGTGCGGGCAATGCTGCGCAACACCGAGAATGTCGGCGCGCGTTTCGCCGAAGAGGCGCGCCGCATCCACGAGGGCGAGGCCGACGAACGCCCCATTCGCGGGACCGCGTCGCGCGAAGAGCGCGAGGCGCTGGCCGAGGACGGCATCGAGGTCATGGCGCTGCCTGACTTCCTGGACGACGACCGGCTGCAATAGGCGCGGGCCAACCAGGCGATAAACGCCCGGTCAACAAACGTCGGGCGCGGACTCATCCCCGAACGACAGGCAAAAAAAAGCCAGACCGAAGGTCTGGCTTTTTCGCTTGCGGCCGGGATCAGTTGTTGACGCGGCTGCGGTACTCGTTCGTGCGGGTGTCGATTTCGATCTTGTCGCCGATGGCGCAGAACAGCGGCACGTTCAGTTCGTAGCCGGTGTTGATCTTGGCGGGCTTGAGCACCTTGCCCGAGGTGTCGCCGCGCACGGCCGGCTCGGTGTAGGTGATTTCGCGCACGATGACCGTGGGCAGTTCCACCGAGATGGCGCGGCCGTCGTAGAAGACCACTTCCACGGGCATCGACTCTTCCAGGTAGTTCAGGGCGTCGCCCATGCTGTCGGCTTCGATTTCGTACTGGTTGTACTCTTCGTCCATGAAGACGTACATCGGGTCGCCGAAGTAGGAGTAGGTGCACTCCTTGCGTTCCAGTTGGACGACTTCGAACTTTTCGTCGGCCTTGTAGACCGATTCGCTGGCGGCGCCGGTCAGCAGGTTCTTGAACTTCAGCTTCACAACGGCGGCGTTGCGGCCGGACTTGTTGTATTCAGCCTTCTGGACGACCAGCGGGTCCTTGCCGACCATGGCCACGTTGCCGACTCGCAATTCCTGAGCGGTTTTCATCGATAAAACTCCGGGGGGTAAGGGGTGCACTCGCCGTGCTTGCACAAATCACCGCCTTGTCGACCCTGGTCCGCCATCGCCATCATCTGGCGGGCGGATGCGGGATTTCACGCGGGTTTTCGATCTTGTGCACACCCCGGGAGGCGTCAGTATTTTGAGGCCCGATCGCGTCAGGGCTTCTCAGAAAACTCTCTATTCTAGCGTTTCTTGGCCAACTCTGCGCAAAATGCGGCCAGATTTTCCGCCAGATCGGGCCGGTCGGCCTGGGCTGCGTCCCAGTCACGGGCGGCCCGGGCCCAGGCCTGCCAGGCCTCGGGCGCCAGGGCGGCGGCCAGGGCCGGACCAAGGGCTTGCGGGCTGTCGGGCTGGTTCCAGGCCCGGATCAGCGCCCGGGCGCCTTCGGTGGCGGGGTAGCGGGCCAACCAGGCCTCGAGCTTGTCCAGATGGACCTGGTCGTGCTGTGGGTAGATCTGCCAGACCAGCGGACGCGCGGCCCAGGCGGCTCGCACGAAGGAATCCTCGCCGCGCACGAAGTTCAGGTCGGCGCACCACAGCAGGCGGTCGAAGTCCGGCTGGCTGACGAAGGGCAGCCGGACCAGGGCGGGGCGGCCCGGCGCGGCGCATGCCGCTTCCAGGCCGGGCGCCACGCCTTCGGGCGCCAGCAGCACGGTCGGGCGCGGATCGGCGGCCAGGGCCGAGGCCAGTGCGTCGACCGGCGCGTCCGGATAGCAAAACAGGGACACGAGGCGGGCGCCGTCGCGCCGGCGCGACAGCGCGTGCTGCGGCACGCCCAGCGCGCGCAGCACGGACTCCTGTTGTTCGGACGAGGCCTGCAGCGCGTCGCGTTCGGCGGACAGGCCGGGCTCGCGCAGCAGTCCGCCCGTGGCCGGAGTGAAGCCGGGAAAGTAGAAATGCTTGACCAGCCCGTCGGGCCGTTGCGACGGCAGGCCGTGACAGCTTTCGATCCAGGCTTCGGCGCTCAGGTATTCCAGGTTGATCCAGACCGGATGGACCTGGCGCATGGCATCCAGGAAGGCGTCGGGCGGATCGCAGGCGAAGGCCTCGATCACCACGTCGCCGGGCGTCAGGTCGGCGGGCGGCGCCTGCGTCCAGTGGACGATGTCGATGCCCAGGCATTGCTGGCGCGCCTGTTCCGGGTCCAGCCCGGGCTGGATGCGGGCGAAGGCCCGCAGGTCGTCGACCCACAGGCGCGGCCGCCAGCCCGGAACCTGGGCCAGCCGGCGGGCCAGGCGCCAGCACACGCCGATGTCGCCGTAGTTGTCGACGACCCGGCAGAAGATGTCGGCCCGCATCGCGCTTCCTAGTGGAACTTGGCCGGCGCGGCCTCGGCGTCCTCGGGCAGCTCGGCGTGCACCAGTTCGCCCAGCGGATTCGGGAAGTAGGGCGCGCCGCAGTCCTCGCAGTAGTCGGGCGGCAGCAGGCCGGGAATGCGGCGCACGTCGTTGACGCCGTATTCCTTGAGCAGCGCGGCGATTTCGTCGACCACGTCCGGCTGGCCTTCGTCGGCCGGCAGGTCTTCCTCGCGCCCGTACAGCGGCCAGACGCAGCCGTAGTACACGTCGTTGCTGTTGCGCGCGGTGAAGCCGATGCGGTATTCGTCGATCCTGCTTTCGCCGCAGCCGGCCACCACGGCCCGCAGTTGCGAGGCTTCGAGATTGACCGCGCCTTCGAGCCAGCTGATGGCGGCGCGCAGCGACAGCGGGCGCACGCGCCGGTCGGCTTCGCGGTTGCTCACGTAATAAGCGTCCGGCAGCAGCGATTCGAAGCCGCAGCCGGGCAGCAGGGCGGCCAGCGTGGGCTGGGCCTGCGCGGCCCATTGTTGCTGGCAGGCTTCGCGGCTGGCGTCGGCGTCGCCAATCTGTTCCTGCCAGCGGAAGATGGGGGCGTGCTCGGGCACGGCCACCGCGGCGACGATGTAGCGGGTGTCCGCCAGCATGTTCGCCGTTTCGGCCTCGGTGTTCAGCGCCGGTTTCATGGTTTCGGCGCCCAGCGCCTGGGTGCCCAGGCGTTGCAGCCACTGCCAGGTTTCGGAGAAGGTACGCGGCATCTGGTCCACGCTGACCAGCCAGGGCATGAGCGCCGCGCGCGCCTGGGTGGACAGCACATGGCCGTGCAGCTGGGCCAGCACCGCCTGCTGCGCGCTGGCGGAGATGGCGCCGGTCGGGATCGCGTAGCGCGTCCAGGCCACCACCGGGGCCACCACCAGCAATACATCGTGGCGCACGCCGTTCTTGTCGATCTTGGTGGATTCGGACAGGGTTTCCGCCTGTTCGATCAGCACCTCGTAAGCGCCGACATCGGCCTGCGCCAGATGGTCCAGCGCGGCTTCGAGCGGGGCGTCTTGCCCGGCCTTGAGCAGCTTCGGGATGGCTTCGGCCAGCTGGGCTTCCCAGAAGATGTCCTCGACGCGGCTGCCCGAGCGGTTGAGCGCCTGGGCAAGCGTGATCAGACGGCTGGCGTCACGGGTCAGGCGGGGAGCGGATTGGCTGCGGGAACGGGCCATGACTTCTATGGGCATCCAGTGAGTGTGCAACAGCGTAGTTTAACGCCCGCGCTGAACCGGATCATTGCGGTGTCGGCCGTGGCCGCGCGCAGGCGCATGGATGCTGGCGCCCGGGCGGGGGGAAGGCGATTGCGGCACGCCTTTTCGTGCGCGCGCGGCGCGGCTGCAAAAACGGTGGGAGGTATTGATCCGATTTTGGCAACAGAGCATGTCGAAATTCCATATTTATTGCTCAATCAAATCGGAAGAAAATGTTGTCATCGGATTTTATTCAGGAGGCAGCGCCATGCGTTGGCCCACGCTTTTCGTTTCCCACGGTTCCCCTATGCTGGCCGTCGAGCCCGGTCTGACCGGCCCCGCGCTGGCCGCCTGGAGCCAGGCGCAGGGCCGCAAGCCGCGCGCCATCCTGGTGGTGTCGCCGCACTGGATGGGCCATGGCCTGGCCCTGTCCACGCGCGACCAACAGGTGGCCTGGCACGATTTCGGCGGTTTTCCGCCGGAGCTGTACACGTTGCAATACGCCGCGCCCGGTTCGCCGGAACTGGCCGCGCGCGCGCAGGCGCTGCTGGCCGACGCCGGCATCGCCGCCGACCGTGATCCGCGCCGTCCGCTGGACCATGGCGCCTGGGTGCCGCTGCGCTACCTGTATCCCGAGGTCGACGTGCCGGTGGTGCAGTTGTCGCTGGACATGGAGCGCGACGCCGCCGGGCAGCTCGAACTGGGCCGCGCGCTGGCGCCGCTGCGCGACGAGGACGTGCTGATCATCGGCTCGGGTTCGCTGACGCACAATCTGCGCGATGTGCGCATGCCGCAGGATGCGCCGCCGGCGTCGTATGTGCCGGCGTTCCAGCAATGGTATGCCGGCCGTCTGGCCGACCATGACCTGCCGGCGCTGCTGGACTGGCAGGCGCGGGCGCCGGGCGCGGCGCAGGCCCATCCGCATGACGATCACCTGATGCCGCTCTACGTGGCGTTGGGCGCGGGCGGCGGGCGGGCCACGCGGCTGAACGACGAGATTTCCTATGGCGCCCTGGCGATGGATGCCTATGCCTTCGATTGACAGAGGCCGCTCGGGCTACCCGAGCGGGTTCGGGGCCTAAGGATAAAAGGCCCGTCGAAACCCGTAGCAGACGGGGGGCGCGTCGCGCCCGGACGCGCTTGCCTACGGTTTGTTACCCGGTGTGGTTTGAAATTTCAAAGCGCCTGCGCATAATGGCTGCCGCCCGTATCCGCGGGCGTTTTCCTTTCTGGACGCATGCCGGAGCCTTCCGGCCGGGAGTGTAGAGATCGTGAATGCGCATATCGTGAAATCCGCGTGTCTGGCCGCCATCGCGGCGTCGCTGGCGACGTCGTCGCCGGCCTGGGCCGAGGACGTGAAGGGATCCAAGGACCATCCCGCGCTGACCCGCTTCGAGGGCGCCGAGATCCGCGCCTACGAACACAAGGACTTCGACGAAGCCGTGATGCCCGACCGGCCGATCCCGCGCGAAGCCGAGGCCAAGGGCCTGGAGCTGGAGGGCAAGCTGACCCGCATCTCCTACCGCATCGACGGCAAGAAATCGGCGCTGGAGGTCTACCGCAATTATCAGGGCGCGTTGCAGGCCGGCGGTTTCAAGACCCTGTTCGAATGCAAGGGCGACGAGCAGTGCGGCGGCGATTTCCAGTCCTTCGTCATCAACGGCGGAAAGGTACGCCAGCCCGGCCAGGGCGATGCCACGTTCGGCGGCAAGTACTACGTGGTGCTGGCCAAGAAGGAAGCGCCCGGCGGCGATATCTACGTGTTCCTGGACGTGATGGAAGATGGCTCCAACCACATCACGCCGGTGTTCCAGCAAGTGCTCGAAACCAAGCCGATGCAGACGGGGCAGGTCCAGGTGCTGGACATGGCCGCCATGCAGAAGTCGCTGGCCGAATCGGGCCGCGTCGCGGTCTATGGCGTGTACTTCGATACCGACAAGGCCGAGGTCAAGCCCGAGTCGAAGGCGGCGCTGGACGAGATGGGCAAGCTGCTCAACGCCAATCCGAACCTGAAGGTCTACGTGGTGGGCCACACCGACAACCAGGGCACGCTGGCCGGCAACCTGGACCTGTCGCAAAAGCGCGCCGACGCCGTGGTCAAGGCGCTGGAGTCCGGCTACAAGATTCCGGCCGCGCGCCTGTCGCCGCGCGGCGTGGCCTCGCTGGCGCCGGTGGCCGCCAATGACGCCGAGGCCGGCCGCGCGAAGAACCGCCGCGTCGAGCTGGTCAGCCAGTGACGACACGCCACCGAGGCATGGCCCGGTGATCAAAAAAGCCCCCGGAACCGCGAGGTTCCGGGGGCTTTTGCCTTGATGGCCCGCGCGGGGCCCGGGCTCAGGCCGCCAGCAGCTGGCGCAGCACGAAGGGCAGGATGCCGCCGTGCTGGTAGTAGTCCACCTCGATCGGCGTGTCGATGCGCAGCAGCACGGTCACGTCCTGCTTGGAACCGTCCTTGCGGGTGATCGTCAGCGTCACGTCCTGCATCGGCTTGATGCCGTTTTCCAGGCCGGAGATGTCGTAGGTTTCCTCGCCGGTGATGCCCAGCGACTGCACGCTGTCGTTGCCCTTGAACTGCAGCGGCAGCACGCCCATGCCGACCAGGTTGCTGCGGTGGATGCGCTCGAAGCTGCGGGTGATCACGGCCTTCACGCCCAGCAGCTGGGTGCCCTTGGCGGCCCAGTCGCGCGACGAGCCGGTGCCGTACTCCTCGCCGCCGAACACCACGGTGGGCGTGCCGGCCGCGACGTACTTCATGGCCGCGTCATAGATGGACATCTGTTCGCCGGTGGGCTGGAACAGGGTCTCGCCGCCTTCGAAGCGGCTGCCGTCCGGCAGCGCGGGAATCATGAGGTTCTTGATGCGCACGTTGGCGAAGGTGCCGCGCATCATGATCTCGTGGTTGCCGCGGCGCGAGCCGTAGCTGTTGAAGTCGGCCTTCATCACGCCGTGTTCCTTGAGCCACTTGCCGGCGGGCGAGGTTTCCTTGATGGAGCCGGCCGGCGAGATGTGGTCGGTGGTGACCGAGTCGCCGAACACGCCCAGCGCGCGCGCGCCCTTGACGGTCGGCGTGGCGCCCGGCGTCATGCCGAAGTCCTGGAAGAACGGCGGCTCGGCGATGTAGGTCGAGTCGGGCCAGTTGTAGGTGTCGCCGGTGACGCCCTTGATGTGTTCCCAGAGTTCGCCGGGGTTGCTCTTGACCTGGCCGTAGTTGGCCTGGAAGGCCTTGGGATCCAGCGCGAACTTGAGCAGCGCGTCGATTTCCTCGGTGCTCGGCCAGATGTCGCCCAGCCACACGTCGCCGTGCTTGCCTTGGCCCACGGGTTCGGTCATCAGGTCGCGCGTGATGGTGCCGGCCAGGGCATAGGCCACGACCAGCGGCGGCGATGCCAGGAAGTTGGCCTTGATGTTCGGGTGGATGCGAGCCTCGAAGTTGCGATTGCCCGACAGCACGGCGGCGCAGACCAGGTCGTTGCCGATGATGGCCTCGTTCAGGTCCGGGGTCAGGTCGCCGGCGTTGCCGATGCAGGTGGTGCAGCCGTAGGCGGCCACGTCGAAGCCCAGCTTTTCCAGGTAGGGCAGGAGGCCCGTCTTGGTCAGGTATTCGGTGACCACGCGCGATCCGGGGGCCAGCGAGGTCTTGATGTGCTTGGGCACGGTCAGGCCGGCTTCGACGGCCTTCTTGGCCAGCAGGCCGGCCGCCAGCAGCACGCTGGGGTTGGACGTGTTGGTGCAGGACGTGATGGCCGCGATCAGGATGTCGCCGTTCTTGACCTTGGTGCCGGCGCTGGTGGTGTAGGTCTGGCCGAGCTTGTCGGCGGGCTGGTTGAAGCCGTTTTCGGCGACCGGCTTGGAGAACAGATCGATGAAGGTGTTCTTGACGTTGCCGATCTCGATGCGGTCCTGCGGACGCTTCGGGCCGGCCAGCGACGGCGCCACGGTGGACAGGTCCAGCGTCAGCAGCTTGGTGAAGTTGATGTCCTTGGCCTTGGGCACGCCGAACATCTTCTGGGCCTTGAAATAGGCCTCGAAGGCGGCGATCTCGGCTTCGGTGCGGCCGGTGCCGCGGAAGTAGTCGATGGTGCGTTCGTCGACCGGGAAGAAGCCCATGGTCGCGCCGTATTCCGGCGCCATGTTGCCGATGGTGGCGCGTTCGGCCACGGACAGGCTGGCGGTGCCTTCGCCACAGAATTCGACGAACTTGCCCACCACTTTTTCACGGCGCAGCATTTCGGTGATGGTCAGCACCAGGTCGGTGGCGGTGACGCCGCCGCGCAGTTTGCCCTTGAGCTCCACGCCGACCACGTCGGGGGTCAGGAAGTACACGGGCTGGCCCAGCATGCCGGCCTCGGCCTCGATGCCGCCCACGCCCCAGCCGACCACGCCGATGCCGTTGATCATGGTGGTGTGGCTGTCGGTGCCCACCAGCGAGTCGGGGTAGTAGACGTTGTGCTTCTTGTCCTGGTGCACGCCGCGCGCCAGGTATTCCAGGTTGACTTGGTGGACGATGCCGAAGCCCGGGGGCACCACGCCGAAGGTGTCGAAGGCCTGCATGCCCCACTTCATGAACTGGTAGCGCTCCTGGTTGCGCTTGAATTCCAGCTTCATGTTCAGGTCCAGCGCGTTCTTGGTGCCGAAGTAGTCGATCATGACCGAGTGGTCGACCACCAGATCGACCGGCACCAGCGGCTCGATGCTCTTGGGGCTCTTGCCCATCTGGTCGGCCACCGAGCGCATGGCGGCGATGTCGGCCAGCAGCGGCACGCCGGTGAAGTCCTGCAGCACCACGCGCGCCACCACGAAGGGGATCTCATCCTCGCGCTTGGCGTTGGCCTGCCAGTTGGCCAGCTGCCTGACGTGCTCTTCGGTGACTTTCTTGCCGTCGCAGTTGCGCAGCACCGACTCCAGCACGATGCGGATGGAGACGGGCAGCCGCTGCACGTCCACGCCCAGGGCCTTGCCCAGGGCCGGCAGCGAATAGTACTGACAGGACTTGTCGCCGATCTTGAAATTCTTCAGGGTGTCGAGGGTGTTGTGCGGCATGATGGACTCCATGGTTTCGCCCGCGTGAAGCCGGCATTTTCTGGCGTTTTGGCGCGTTTGTCATTCTAAGCGTGACAAGCTCGCGGCGGACCTTATGTCTTATATCTTATATAAGACTTGGGTGGCGCGTCAAAGTTCCGGCCCTGCCCAAACCGGGCCCGAGGCCGTCCGGTCCGCCTCGCGCGCCGCCGCCAACGCGCGAGGCGGCGGGCGCATCCCCGCGGGGACCCTGTTTTTTACCAAGAAAGTCCTGCAAGCGTATGGCGGCCGGCACGCGGCGGGCGTTCAACCCAGCCGCGCGGGCAATTCGGCGATGGCGAAGTCCAGGAACCGCCGCAGGGCCAGCGGCGTGCCTCGGCGGGCGGGCATGACCGCGTAGATGCGGGCCGGCGCGGCGGTCCAGGACGGCAGCAGGGCGACGAGGTCGCCGCGCGCCAGCGAGGCCGCGCACAGATAGTGCGGCAGCAGCGCGATGCCCAGGCCGGCGCGCGCCATCTCGCGCACCGCGGCCGGATTGTTGCTCAGGCTGCGGGGCGTGAACTCCAGCGACTCCCGCTCGCCCGAAGGATGGCTGAATTGCCAGTTCTGCAGGCTGTCCTGCGTGGCATGGGCCAGCAGCGGCAGCGCGGTCAGGTCGCGCGGACGGCGCAGGTCGGCGCGCGCCAGGTCCGGCGCGGCGACCAGGACCAGCGGAACCGGGGCCAGTTCGCGCGCCACCAGTCGCGAGTCCGTCAGCGAGGCGCCCTGTGCGCGGAAGGCCAGGTCGTAGCCTTCACCCACCAGGTCGATGATCTGGTCGCGGGTGTCCAGCAGCACGCGCACGCGAGGGTGCTGCTGGCAGTAGCGTCCGATCAGGTCGCCCAGCAGCGTGACCGCCAGGGCCGACGGCGCCGTGATGCGCAGCAGCCCGCTGGGCGTGTCGCCCATCGATGCCGCCAGGTCATAGGCCGTGCGCGCCTCGCGCGCCATGGCGCGGGCGTGCACATAGATCTGTTCGCCCATGGGCGTCAGCGAGATATGCCGGGTATTGCGTTGCAGCAGGCGCAGCCCCAACCGGGCTTCAAGGTCCGCCACGCGCCGGCTGAGTTTGGAGCGCTGCAGGCCCAGGATGCGGGCGGCGGCGGAGAAGCCGCCTTTTTCCACCACCTCGCTAAAAAGCAGCAGGTCGTCCAGGTGGTGAATATGGGAAGTCATAAAGGAAACATGTGTTGAGATTGTCCTGACAAGCAGGACAATTATTCCTGAAATTGGCCTCTATTGTCTGGCATGCGGAACGCCTAAGCTGTGCGCCACGCAACAATCAGGCAGCATATTCTTGACGATTCTTCTCAGCCCGCTGGTCGCCAGCCAGGCCCAGCCGGTCGGCGAGGCCTGTTCCATCCGCCAGTTCCGCCACACCGATTTCCCCCTGGGCATGTCGCCGCTGGTGCTGGTGGACCATTTCGTGATGACGGGTCCGACCTTCGCGCCGCATCCGCACGCCGGCATTTCCGCGGTGACGCTGTTGTTCGAGGACAGCCAGGGCGTGATGCAAAGCCTGGACAGCGTGCGCAACGACCACGAGATCCGCGCGGGCGACCTGCACTGGACCCTGGCCGGCAAGGGCGTCGTGCATACGCAGCAGCCGGTCGGCCCGGCCCGGCTCAACGGTCTGCAGATGTTCGTGAACCTGCCCGAGCGTCTGAAAGGGCTGCCTCCGGCGACGTCGCTACTGCGCGCCTGGGAAATGCCCATCATCCAGAGCGACGCGGGCCGGGTGCGCGTGGTGTCGGGCGCCTATGACGGCTGGGAGTCGCCGCCGCTGGGTCCCGAGCCGCTGCTGATCCTGGACATCTGGCTGCGCCCCGGCGCCACTCGCCTGGTGCCGCTGCCCGACGGCTGGAATGCCTGGGTCTACGCGGTGCAGGGCGACCTGGGCCTGCGCGCGCGCCACCAGCTCGGGCCCGGCGCGGCGCCGGCCGCCAGGCGGCAGGGGGAGGATCCGGACTTCGCCGTCCTGCATACGGGTTCGGCCGTGGCGGCCTCGGCCGACGGCGACGGCATGCTGCTGCTGATCGCCGGCCGGGCGCCGGCGCACATCGTCCTGATCGCCGGGCCCGTCATCGACGAGCCCGTGATCCAGCGCGGCCCATTCGTGATGGCTTCGCAGCGCGCGCTGGAAGAGGCCATGCGGGCCTACGACGCGGGCGATTTCGGACGGATCCGAGATGACGGGGCGGCGCCGGGCAGGCCCGCGGAGCCGGCCGGCGCGGGCTGAGCCGGCCGCCGCCGCGGCG
>NZ_JCBANH010000067.1:0-35015 GCF_059760925.1 Achromobacter sp. 1011791174 | reverse complement strand
GCGCCGCGGGGGTCCTGGGCAGTACGCCCAGCGAGTTGCCATCCAGGTAGATCACGCCGGGTGGCAGGTCGAACTGGTTCTTGATGGATGCCAGCGGGTCGAGGCGGTCTGCGGCGACGCAGGCTTCGCGGGTATGCATGAAAACACTCCTGGAGACGAAAATTCTGCGTACATACTAGCAGCGCCCTTCCGCCGAAAAGTTGCAAATCCAGGCGTGGCTTACCCTAGTATTTCGCAGTAAATTGCGTTCTATATAAAATATTCGAATTAGATTGCACGATGCAGATCGACGCGATAGACCGGCGCATCCTGAGCCGCCTCCAGGAGAACAGCCAGATCAGCAACCAGGACCTGGCCGAGCAGGTATCGCTGTCGCCATCGGCCTGCCTGCGCCGCGTCCGGGCGCTGGAGGAAGGCGGACTGATCAAGCGCTACCGCGCCGTGCTGGACGCCGAGAAACTGGGCTTCGAGCTGGAAGCCATCGTCCACGTCGCGCTGGACCAGTCGCGCAGCGGCTGGCACGAGGAGTTCCTGGCCGGCATCGCGCTCTACGACGAAATCACCGAGGCCAGCATCGTGACCGGCGCGTCCAACTACATCCTCACGGTGCGCGCGCGCAACCTGTCGGCCTTCTCGCAATTCGTGGAAGACAAGCTGAGCAAGATCGCCGGCGTGCGCGACATCTGCTCGCACCTGGTCATGCGCAAGGTGAAGGACCGCAGCGGCATGCTGCCGCTGGCGGGCTGGCGCTAGCGCACTGCCCGGCTCACCACCCTGCCCGGTCTCGCGCCCGGCGGCATCCCGGGCTCAGACGATGCCCTGGCGCAGGAAGCCGAACACCGTGACGAAGTGGCAGGCCGTGCCGCCCATCACGAACAGATGCCAGATGCCGTGCGCGTGCGGCCAGCGCCTGCTGTTGGCGTAGAACACGGTGCCCGCGGAATAGACCGCCGCGCCGGCCAGCAGCCAGGCCAGGCCAGCCGTCGACAGCGACCCGGCGATGGGGATGGCGAAGGCCACGCCCAGCCAGCCCATGCCCAGGTATAACGGCAGCGCCGGCGACGCGCCGCGCGACGACCACCACAGCTCGCGGGCGATGCCGGCCAGGGCCAGCAGCCAGATGCCCGCGCCGGCCGCCATGGACATGCCGTCGGGCTCGGGCACGAAGGCCAGCGGCGTGTAGGTGCCGGCGATCAGCAGATAGATGGCGCAATGATCGGCCTTGGCCCAGAAGGCCTTGCGCCGCCCGCGCGTCCAATGGAACAGCACGGACGAGGCATACACTGCGATCATCGACGCCGCGAACACCGCGCAGGCGGTCAGCTGCACCGCGTCGGCCTGGACCGTGGCGGCCCGCGACAGCAGCGCGCCCGAAGCGGCCACGGCCAGCCCCAGGCCGGCCAGGTGGGTCGCGCCGTTGAATCGTTCACCCTTGTACATGCATGGCCTCCCGCCGGCGCGCTACCGGCGCTCGACCATCCTGCCGCCCGCATGTGACAAGGCGAAGTCAACGAGCCGGCCGCCGCTCAGCCAGAGGAATCCCCGCCCCCCTGCGTCGCCATCATGAGCACATCGACTCCGACCCCGCCCATGCCCGCCACGGCGCCGATGCGGGCGGCCCGCAGCGCGGCACCCGAGCCCTCGCCTCGACCCGCGCCAGGGTGGGCCACGGAGTGCCGCGGCGCGCCCCCAAGCGGCGCTTCCGCCTCGTCATCCTCCATCAGCATGTCGACATTCTCATGCACCACGCCCTTGACGGCCCCGGACCAGATCTCCCGGCCCAGCTCCGCGCCCGAAGCGCCTTGATGATCCATCGCGTAGGACGCGGCCTCCAGCCCGGCGGCATCCGCCCCGGCGCTCACGACGGCGCCGGCCAGCACCTTGAGTATGCCGTTCTCCGTCGCGGCGGGAATGATCGGAGACACGAATCCGTCGAGCCATCCCGACACGGCGCCTGACGTGGCGCCGGTCTGCATGGCGCGCGACAGATCCGACCAGTTCCAGGCGCCGCCCGCCTTCGCCAGGTAGTCCAGGCCGGAAGTCCCCGCTCCGGTCGCCGCGCCGCTGATGGCGCCTCCGGTCGCGCCCACCATCATCTTGGTGGCGACGGTCTTGGCCAGGGACGCGCCGCTCTGGCGCTCGGCCGCCGAGGCAAGCTGTCCCCCTGCGATGTCGGCATCGCCTTCGACCGCCGTGTCCAGGCTGGCAACGGCGGCATCGGAGGCCCCGGCCGTGACCGCCGACGCGGCCACGCCCAGCACCGTCAAGGCGGCCATGCCCAGGTACATCCCGAACAGGCTCCAGCTGAAATGCCCGGTCGGATCGATGTGATTGAGCGGGCAATTCAGCTCGAAGGCGTAGCGGTTCCAGACATCGGCGCGTTCGGGACGGCTCGATCCCAGCCGCGTGTCCGGCGTCAGGAACCTGCCGGCCGCGGGGTCGTAGCCGCGCGCGCCAAAGTCGTACAGGCCCGTCTCGGCGTCCCAGATCCGGCCTTCGTAGCGCAACAGCTCGCCCGATGCCGGCAGGGGCAGGCCGAAGCCGTCGTAGGCCGTGCTGGACAGCAGCACGCCGTTCTGGTCGAAGCGATGCGTGATGTTGCCCTTGCGATCACGTCGCAAGTAGTAGCGCTGAACCACCCCGCCCCGGGTCAGCAGGCAGGCGGCCTGTCCCAGCCGGTCGACCATGGTCTTCACGACCCGGACCTCGCCGTCGCGGCCCACCTGCTCCTGATAGGTCTGTCCCACGTAGTAGACCGTGCTGCCGTCGGCCCGCGTTTCCTTCACGCGCCGCCCGCGTTCGTCCGACCAGATGCGCCGCAGCAACTCTTTGTTGCGCGTCACGCGCGCCAGGCGTCCGAGCCCGTCATAGCCGAAGGAGAGCGTGCCGCCCTCGGTCTCGAGGCTGGCGGTGCGCCCGCAGGCATCCTGCGTCGCGCGGCAGACCACCGCATCGCCCACCCGGATCAAGCGCGCGAAATGACCGTTGTAGTCGGAATACTGCCTGCCGTCCTTGGACAGCAGGTCGCCGCCAGGGCCATAGGCATAACGGCCATTGCCGCCGGGAAATCCCGGCACTTCGGCCGCCACCAGGCGTCTGTCGGCATAGGCGAAGGATTCGCTGCGCTGCATGACGCTCTCGGTTTCGCGCAGCAGTTGCCCGAGCGGATCGTATTCCATCGAAAATGACAATCGGGGCGCGTCGTCATCCACCACGATCCGTTCGCTGTAGCGCAGGCCCAGCGGGCTGTACTTATATTCCACGCTGAGCCGCTCGCTCAGGTCCACCTTGCCCGGATTGCCCGTGGCCGAGGCCCGCTCCAACGGATAGAAGAGCAGCGCGCCGTCCAGCTTCTGCCACTCCATCACCCCATAGGTGTAATACCGCTGCAGCGCGCTGCCGTCCGGATAGCGCTGCCACACCCGTCGTTTCAAGGGATCGAAGGTCGCGGCCATGACGAAGGGCGCCGGCGCGCCGGCGATCTCCGTGGTTTCGCCGCAGGTATTGCCATAGCAGTCGTAGGCGTGGCGACGCGACAGCTCCGTGGACGCATCGGCCGCCAGGATCGTCACCGTGGCCAGCTTGCCGTTGCCATTGACCGAGGCGTCGTCGTAGGTCTGCCGGATCTCGCGCCCGTCGGACAGGCCGCGACGCGTGACGCGTCCCAGCGCGTCGTAGGCGTAGCGTTCGACGCCGCCCGCCGCGTCGGTGATCGACGCCAGCATGCCCGTGCCGGCATCATGCAGGTAGCTCAGGGCGTAGCCGTGGCCCGTCGTGTTCTGGTCCGGGTTGTCGTAGCGCGTCTTGCGGCTCAACGAGTCATAGCCGATGGTATTGACCACGCCCGCGGGATCGGTGGCGCGCAGCATCCGGCCCAGCGCGTCGTAGACGAACCGGGTCAGCTCCCTGCCTCCGGCGCCGCCGTCGGCGCGCACCTGGCGCAACTCGCCGTGAAAGAAATGCGCCGCCGTTTCCCGCACATAGGCCTGTGGCGTGCCAGCCGCTTCCGTGACGATCTCCCGTTGGCCGGCGCGGTATTCCCAGGTCGTGACCGAGGACTCGCCTCCATTCCTGCCGACCGGCGTGCCCTGCCTGAGCGGCCTGCCCTGCGCATCGTAGGACCAGGTCACTTGCCACGGCGCCTCCGCCTTGATCAGGTCCGCCGCGAAGAACGGCAGGCTGCGGCTTGCAGGCTTGCCGCAAGCGGCATAGGTGGTCAATACGGCGATATCGCCTTGCGCGCGGCCGCTTTGCGTCGCGGCGAGCGCCACGCGCCCCAGGCCGTCGACATAGTGGCGCTGCCACACCGTGTCCAGCCGACCGCCGTCGGGAAAGGACTGCAGGACATCACGCTGCGCGTACAAGCCGCCTTCGCCATCGTTCAGGTAATCCAGCGACTCCAGCGTCAGCACGGCCGCCTGGCCGAACGCCTGCGTGCCGGTGACGTGCGCCGTCACGCGGTTCTCGTCGCGCTGCTTGCAGCCCGCCGGCACCGGCCCCTGGCGGCAGGCTGCGCGGCCAAAGCCATCCAGGGCCACGATATGCGTGAAGCCGTTGGCATCGCGCTCCGCCACCCTGCTGCCGAATCGCGGGTCGTAGCCGCATTCCAGCGTCAGCGAGACCCCCTGTTCGTTGGCCGGCGCGATGATCTTCGCGGGATAGGTATGGTAGACCGTCTCGTATTCGAACCGCGTCGTCGCGCCGCCCGGGCGCGTCTGGGCCGTGAGATTGCCGCGCGCATCGTGCTCGAGTTGCGTCTTCAGGAACACGTCATTGATGTTGTCCCAGCGGCTGATGCTGCGCACCGAGCAGGTCCCCGGCGCGTAGGTGCATGCCGTGAGCCGGTAGTCTCCGGGCCGGAACACAGACGGATCGCCGTCGCCGGCATTGGCCGAGAGTTTCTCGAACAAGGGATAGCCCAGCGCCCAACGGCCGCGCGGGCCAGCGGTATCGTTCTGGAACTGGCGATGCGTGTGGACGACCTCATCCGTGGCCAGCGGCGCCACGGCGGGAAACGCGCCGACCGGGTTGACGGCATCCGGATCGATCCAGCTCACGTAGCCATGCCAGACGCTGCCAGTTGGATTGCCATAGGCGTCGTAGCGATGGCTGGTGGCCACCGCGTAGTCCTGCGCGCCCCCTTCGTAGTGCCAGGCCAAGGCCCCCATCTTCCGGACTTCCTGGACCTTGGCCGTGGCCGTCGGCTGCACGGCCTGGTAGACGTGGACAGTGCGGCCGAGGCGCCGCACGGTGACCTTTCCGTCGGAACCGGTCGTATCGACTTCGGCGCTTTCGCCGGCCAGGCGGCCCTGGTACGGAAAATCCTGCAAATAGCGCTGCACCCGCAGCAAGCCGGTTTCCAGGTCCGTGGTGGTCACCTTGGCAAACCCCTGCCACCCCCGGCCGGTCAGCCCGATGCGCGCGTCCTCGTATTGCATGGCGAAGCGGCGCTTGTAGGCATAGCGGTTCATCCTTGCGTCGCTGGACAGGGTGTATCCCGAGACCACGCATATGGCCCGGCCAATCACCTCCTGCGTCGGGAACTGTGCCGGCGATAGATGGGCGACGTAGCGCCGCGCGCTGGCATTGGGATAGGCGGCCGGCGCTCCGGGACGATAGACCGCGGGATTGCTCAGGGTCGAATACGTGATGGAAATCACGCCACCCAGCGCATTGCTGATCTGCCTGACCAGGTCCGGAATCTTGCCGTCGGAGGTCAGGGGCTGCACCTGCACGCTGTTCTGGCGGTCCAGGTAGGTATAGAGCAGATCCGCCTTGCCATCTCCGTTCGCGTCTCCAACCAGGTTGGCGAGCGCGGCGAAGGCGCCCCCCGTGTTGATCTCGGCGACCAGACGGAATTGCCCGTCGGGCATGGAGCCATATTCGGTCGCGTGCAATACGCCGCCGACATCCCGCCAGCAATTGACCAGGCAAGTCTGCGCGCCGCCATTCACGCCCATCGGCAGCAGGCTGGACGCCGATACGGATTGCCCAGGAAACGTGGAGGCGGGCCGCGCCACAAAACCGCCGTTCGCATCAGACAGGAACGACTGGATGCTCAGCACCGCCGAGGACTGGCTGACCTGGACCAGGTCCACGACCCCGTCGCCATTGGCGTCGGCTGGCAAGATCGCGACCTGATGCAGCGTCGACACGTTCAGGTTCGAGGACACCGCCTTGGAGAACAGCTTGATGCCATTCGGGGCGCTTTGATCGCCCTGCGAGACGAAGGAGGTGGCATTCAGTACCTGGTTGCGGTCATTCCACAGCAGCACCATGTCCACCATGCCGTCGCCGTTGACATCGAACGCCAGCAACGCGTCGCGTTTCGCGGGCGCCTGCGACTGCGTCACCGTCGTGAGCGCGGTCGCGCTCAAGGCCACGCCGCCGCCCTGTGGCGTCGACAGATAGGTATCGAAAGCCAGCAGCCCCGACCGGTTGCGATAGGCCACGACCATATCGGTGCGCCCGTCGGCATTCGCGTCGATGGCATAAACATTGATCCACCCCTGCTGCCAGGGGTCCGATGTAACGGTGGTCTGCGGCTTCGCAAATCCCGTTCCCGTCGACAGGAACAGATCGAAGGCCAATTGTCCCTGCTGCGGATAGGCAACGACCAGATCCGTCATGCCGTTGCCGTTGAAGTCTCCGGGGAAAATCTGGTATTGGTCCTTCCGATACCCCCCGAGCAGGCACGCCGTGCCGGCCGCGTACTTCGTCTGTTCATCCTTCACGCTTGCCAGGAAGGGCGTGGCCTGCAACACGCCGTTGCGGTCCGTGCTGATCTGAACGATGTCCGTAATGCCATCGCCGTCAACGTCCATCGGAATGGTCTGCAATACGCTGGGGCCGTTCAGCAACGTACTGGCGGGTTGCTCGACATTGAATCCTGGCTTGTCAACGTCCTGCCACGCGGCCCGGACCAGTTCCAGCGCCTTTCCGTCCGCGCCGATGGCCGTGACGGATTCCAGGCAGCTCAAGCCAGTCACCGCGCCAAGGCGGTAGGCCAGCGCGTAAGTGCGCACCGGTATGTTGCCGGCCAGCGATACCTTGATCGAATCCAACCGGTATGACGTAGTGACGGCATGACCGCCCAGGTAGGTGCGCAGCACATCGGGCCGGACTTCCGGGCCATACGTGAAGTCGACATGGCGATTGGCGGTCAGATTCGCGCGCACGGTGTAGACGATGCGTGACAGATAGAACGCACCGGTATCCTGGCTCGCCGCCACCGGCGTCTTGGTGTAGTGGTATTCGACCCGGTTGCCATGCAGGTCCTCGGTCGCCGCGAGGGCCCAGACGCGCACGTGCTGGCTGTTCCCGGCCAGAATGAGGCTATCCGGCGTGGTGCCGTACTCGCGCTTGGACCCGTTCTTCAGATAGACGACGAAGCCATCCCGCGGGGTCTGCCCGGCCACGGCCTTGGACCAGTCATGGACTTCGGCGTAGTACACCGTTCCCGGCTGTCCATACGGGCCGTCCACCGCGATCAGCCGTTGCCCATCGAGCACATATCTGTCGTCCGGTCCGTAGTCGATGCAGCCGTTGAAGCCATCGACATCCCACGTCGCCTTGCTGCGCGTGATCGCCGAAAGCCCCGCCAGGCTCCATCCCACGCCCACCACGCCATTGCCCTGATGATGCCCGTAGGCCAGGCCAAGGCGTGGATGGGCGCCCGCGATGCCGGGTGGCACGTCTATGGGCAATACGTATGTCGCCTGCCCATTGGCGTCCACCTCGAACCTGCCTTGCCGGATGCCCGCCGCGGAAGGGATGGTAGCCATGACGGGTCGCCTCAGCGCTGGGTCAAGTTGGGCGCGCCCTGGAGATCCCAGACCTGATAGGACTCCGGATAGCCGCCCGACTGGTTCGCCACCGCATAGCATGTTTGGGCTCCGGGCAGCAGCCAGACCGTCACATCCAGCGGAGCCTTCGAACCCTTGTCAGTCCAAACCACGTTGCCGCTCTCTACCGTGACCTGCTTGCACAGATCCTGCCTAACGCACATCAGCTCTGGATAATCTTCCAGTTCCGGCGGGGTCTTGAAATCCGGAACAGCAATGCTGCCCAGCCCGACATAGCCGGGTGGCGCCTGCAAGCTGTAGATGCCTAGATTGCTCGATTGGTCACCGTCCACGCACGTCCAGGTTTGCACGAACGCATCAGGCCGCGCCAGCGGTGGATTAGTGCCCGTGCCTGACGTGTCCGAGGACTGTACGACCCATATGGGACCGGCAGGCGAAGGCGGGTTGTTGTAGTTCGGCGTAGCGTACATGCCCAGATAGAACCATCCGGCTTGCGGCGAGGGTACCCAGAACGATGCACCCAGCGTCGCCTTCGACCCTTTGTCCGTCACTTGATTGTCCTCATCGAATTGCTGGCAGGACATGAATTTCAAGAAGGAATCAGCCATACACACCTCTCGAGAAAATGAAAGTTTTCACATGAACGAGCGGTATTGCGGTAGTGCTTGGCTTGCGCGCCCAGGGCCGGAAATCTGGCCGGGACGGTGGAGAATCAAGCTCGGGAGAGTGAGCCTGAGAAAGAACACTGCCTGTTCAATATACAGAGCAATTTGTGAATAAGTTTGCGGAAACGCAAAATCCACCGCCATCGAAATCGGACTGTGGATTTCCAGCACATTCACGGATTCTCACCACGTGAATGCAGCCGCGTCGCGTCCGTCCGCGGACTTGCCCGGAACGGACGCGCATGCCCGCGCAGCAGGGCCTACCCGATGAAATCCACCGCCGCCGGATAACCCTCGATCGCGCGCGCAGCCAGGATCGCGCGCTGCACCGCCAGCGCCGTGGCCTCGGCGGCCAGCACGCCCAGCAGCATCACGTTGGCGGCCTTGTCCGACACGCCCGTGCCCAGCGCGAAGATCGTGTCGCCATCCAGCATGGTGTGGATGGGATTGATGGTGCGAGCCAGCCCGTCGTGCGCCATCTGCGCCATCTTCTGCGCCTGGGCCTTGGTCAGCTTGACGTCGGTGGCCACCACGCCGATGGTGGTGGCCGCGCCGACGCGCATGGACTTGGGCAGGTCGCCCGCCAGGATCGCCGCGCGCGTGTCCAGCAAGGCGCGCCCGTCCGCCGTGCGCGCGCCGGCCAGGATGCGGCCGTTGGCAGGATCAAGCACGTCGCCGACCGCGTTGACCGCGATCAGCGCGCCGACCGTCACGCCGCCGACCGTCAGCGACGCGCTGCCGATGCCGCCCTTCATGGCGCGCTGCGGACCGTACAGCTTGCCCACCGTGGCGCCGGCGCCGACGTTGCCTTCCTGGACAGGGCCGGCGCTCGCGGACTTGCAGGCCTGGTAGCCCGCCGCCGCGTCCGGCCGCACCGAGGCGTCGCCCACGCCGAGGTCGAACAGGATCGCCGCCGGCACGATGGGCACATGGGCCACGCCCACGTCGAAACCGATCTTGCGTTCTTCCAGGTAGCGCATCACGCCGCCGGCCGCGTCCAGGCCGAACGCGCTGCCGCCGGCCAGCATCACGGCGTGCACTTTCTCGACCATGTTGGACGGATTGAGCAGGTCGGTCTCGCGCGTGCCGGGCGCCGCGCCGCGCACGTCCACGCCCGCCGTGGCGCCGGCCTCGGCGATGATCACCGTGCAGCCAGTCGGCCGCCGCGTGTCCGTGTAGTGCCCGACCTTCAGGCCCGGGACCTGGGTGATGGACCCGCCGCCCGGCGTCAGCCGTAGTCCTCCCCCGCCCTGCGCGGGCACGCTGCCCGCCAGCGCGGCCGCGCCTGCCGCCGCCATCATGAACTTCCTCCTGTTCAATCGCTGTTCCACATCGTCTCCTTGGGGTGCTGCCTGCGTGGCTCCGGAAAGCCGGGTTTCCGGAGATTTTCGTTATATCTAGAAGTTATATTTTCACTATTTCTTATGCTTTGTGGAAAAATAGACGCGTTGTTAGAGTGCGGCTACGCTGGAGTGCGCCCTGAACCACAGGTCGCTCCTCCAGGCCCCCATACCCGTGGAGCATCGCCAATGAAACTCTTCCGTACGCTGTTCGTCGCCGGCCTGGTCCAGGTCGCCGCCCTCTCCGCCGCCCACGCCCAATCGGGCCTGGACCAGATCAAGTCCGCCGGCGTGCTCAAGTTCGGCACCGAGGGCACCTACGCCCCCTTCACCTTTCACGAGGCATCGGGCCAGCTGGTCGGCTTCGACGTGGACATCGGCCGCGCCATCGCGCAGCGCCTGGGCGTGAAGGCCGAATTCGTCGAAGGCAAGTGGGACGGCCTGATCGCCGGCCTGGACGCCAAGCGCTACGACGCGGTCATCAATCAGGTCGGCATCACCGACGCGCGCAAAGCCAAATACGATTTCTCGGATCCCTACATCTCGTCCGCCGCGGTGCTGATCGTGCGTGACGACAATACCACCATCAAGTCCTTCGAGGACCTGAAGGGCCGCAAGTCCGCCAACACGCTGACCAGCAACTTCGGCAAGCTGGCGCAGCGCCACGGCGCCGATCTGGTCGCCGTGCAGGGCTTCAACGAATCCATCGACCTGCTGACCTCGGGCCGCGTCGAGGCCACGGTCAACGACAACCTGTCGTACCTGGACTTCAAGAAGCAGAAGCCCAACGCCAAGGTCAAGATCGCCGCCACCGACAAGGCCGCCGAGTTCAGCAGCTCGGGCGTGCTGCTGCGCAAGGGCAACCCCGAGCTTGTCGCCGCCATCAACAAGGCGCTGGCCGACATCAAGGCCGACGGCACCTACAAGACCATCTCGGTCAAGTACTTCGGCACCGACGTGTCGGCGCAGTAAGCCGCGGGTCCGCCCATGACGCTACCCACCTGGTTGCAGGCCGCCCTGCCCGACGCGCTGCTGGCGCAGATCAATGGCTGGGCGGCGCCGGCCTGGGCGCAGCTGATGGCGGACTCGTTCTGGCCGCTGCTGCACGCCGGCCTGGTGTTCACGGTGCCGCTGACGCTGGCCTCGTTCGCGCTGGGCCTGGCGCTGGCCTTCGTGGTGGCGCTGATCCGGCTGTTCGGCCCGGCGCCGCTGGTGGCCGTGGTGCGCTTCTATGTCTGGCTGGTGCGCGGCACCCCGCTGCTGGTGCAGCTGTTCGTGATCTTCTACGGCCTGCCCAGCGCCGGCATCGTGCTGGATCCGCTGCCCGCCGCGCTGATCGGCTTCACGCTGAACGTGGGCGCCTACAACTCCGAGGTGATCCGCGCGGCCATCGAATCGATCACCAAGGGCCAGTGGGAAGCCGCGTACTCATTGAGCATGACGCGCGCGCAGGCCCTGCGCCGCACCATCCTGCCGCAGGCCGCGCGCGTGGCGGTGCCGCCGCTGTCGAACTCCTTCATCTCGCTGGTGAAGGACACCTCGCTGGCCGCGGTGCTGACGGTGCCCGAGATCTTCCAGGCCGCCCAGCGCATCGCCGCCGTCACCTATGAACCGCTGATCCTCTACACCGAGGCGGCGCTGATCTACCTGGCGTTCAGTTCCGTCCTGTCGGCCCTGCAGGTCCGCCTGGAGCGGCGCTTCGGCCAGCATGCCGTGTTTTCCGAGAAGAATCGATGATCCGCCTGGAAAAGATCGAGAAAGCCTTCGGCGGCAATCCCGTCCTCAAGAAAGTGGATGTCGCCATCGCCGAAGGCAGCGTGACCGCGCTGATCGGCCCGTCGGGCAGCGGCAAGAGCACGCTGCTGCGCTGCGTGAACCTGCTGGAGACGCCCGACCGGGGCACGCTGTCCATCGGCCCCGAGACCGTGCATTTCCAGCCCGGCCAGAAACTGGGCCGCGAGCAGGTGCTGCGCGTGCGCAAGCAGACCGGCATGGTGTTCCAGAACTTCCAGCTGTTCCCGCACCAGACCGTGATCGGCAACGTCATGGAAGGGCTGGTCACGGTGCAGAAATGGTCCGCCGACCGCGCCCGCGCGCGCGCCGAGGAGCTGCTGCGCAAGGTCGGCATGCAGGACAAGGCCGACGCCTGGCCGGCCAACCTGTCCGGTGGCCAGCAGCAGCGCGTGGCCATCGCCCGCGCGCTGGCGCCGGCGCCGCGCGTGCTGCTGTGCGACGAGCCGACCTCGGCGCTGGACCCAGGCCTGGCCGCCGAGGTGGTCGAGGTGCTGCGCCAGCTGGCCGCAGAAGGCATGACCATGCTGATGGCCACGCACGACCTGCGCCTGGCCGCCAGCGTGTCGCGCGAAGTGGTGTTCCTGCTGGACGGCGCGGTGATCGAATCCGGCTCGTCCAAGACCGTGTTCACGCAGCCGCGCGACCCGCGCACGGCCGCCTTCATCTCCACCCTGACGCAGGAAGCGGGCGGCTGAGGCCTACTTGCCCAGCGTCATGCCGCCATCGATGGTGACGACCGCGCCGGTCATGAACAGGAACGGCGGCCGGGCCAGCGCGATCATGGCCGCGGCGATCTCCTGGGTCGTGGCCAGGCGATTCAGCGGATGCATGGCCGCCAGCTTGCGCTCGTCCAGTTCGCCCGCCTCGATCGACCGCTGGATCATCGGCGTCTTGACGTAGCCCGGCGCCACGGCGATCACGCGGATGCCATCCTCGGCCCATTCATTGGCGAGCGAGCGCGTCAAGGTCGCCACGCCCGCCTTCGACACAGCGTAGTGGGCGCGGCCCTTCATCATCACCATGCCCGCCACCGACGCGATATTGACCACCACGCCGTGGCGCGCGCGCAGCGCTTCATACAGCGCATGCGCGCAGTGGAACGTGCCGTTCAGGTTGACCGCCATCACCTGGGCCCATTCGGCGGGATCCTTGCGCGCGACCGGATCGCGGCTGCCGGCGATGCCGGCGGCGTTGATCAGCAGGTCGACGCCGTCGAGCCGGGACGCGGCGGCCGCCACCGAGGCGTAGTCGGCCACGTCCACCGTCGGCTCGCCGTCAGCCGCGTGGCGGTCCCACACGACGACGCGCCAGCCCTGGTCGCGCAACTGGCGCGCGCACTCCTCGCCGATGCCGCTGGCGCCGCCGGTGACGACGGCGATCCGGGTTTGATCCTTGCTCATGGTCCTGTCTCCTTGTCTGTTCCGAAGCGCGTGTTCAGGCGCGCGATGGCGCGGCCGCCCGACGCGCGCCGCCGAGATTGCGCACGCAGACGATCGCCAGCGCGGCGCTGGCCAGCGTCGTCAGCGCGAATATCCGCGCTGCCAGCGTCCACTGCCCGCCGGTCGCCTGCATGACCCAGCCGGTCAGGGTCGGGCCGAAGAAGCCGCCCAGCGAGCCGATGGTCGTGACCAGCGCCAGCGGCCCGGCATGGGCGCCGATGCGGTTCTGCAGCGCCGTGTTCAGCGGCCCGTAGTAGGCGATGGTGTAGCCGGTGATGATGGACACCGCGGCCAGGAACAGCGCCAGCGACACGGTCGCCGCGACGGGCAGCAGCAGGAAGCCGCCGCTGCCGATCAGGCAGACCACGGCCAGGTGCCAGCGGATGTCGCCGCTGCGTTCGCTGCTGCGTCCGACCACATAGCTGAAGGCCAGCGCCACCACGTTCGGGATCATCAGCAGCGCGCCGATTTCCAGCGGCGTGATGCCGTACAGGTTCTTCAGGATGGTCGGCAGGAAGTACGCCAGCGCGAAGGTGGCCGCATAGGCGCTCAGGAGGATCAGCAAGAGGCCCCACAGCAAGGGCTGGCGGAACACGGCGAAGCCGTGGGTCCAGGGCAGGCTCCCGGCCGGCTGGCGCGGCGCGGCCTCGGCCTCCATCACGGCGCGCAGGCCGCGCCGCTGCGCGTCGCTCAGCCAATGGGCTTCCTCGGGCGTGGCCGGCAGCAAGCGCAGGATCAGCAAGCCCAGCAACACGGTCGGCAGGCCCTCCAGCAGGAACAACCAGCGCCAGCCCTGCATGCCCAGATCGATCTTCAGCAGGACGCCCGCCAGCGGGCCGCCGAATATCATGGCCAGCGGCAGCGCCATGATGAACACCGCGTTGATCCGACTGCGAAAACGCGGCGGAATCCACGATGCCAGGTAGAAGTTCACGGCGGGGATGAAGCCGCCCTCGGCGACCCCGAGCAGGAATCGCAACACGTAGAACGACTTCACGCCCTGCAGCGCCGCCATCAGGCAGGACACCAGCCCCCAGGCCAGGAACATGAAAGCCAGCCAGCGCCGGACGCCGAAGCGCTGCAGCGCGAGGTTGGCCGGCACGCAGACGCTGGCGTAGCCGAAGAAAAACAGGCCCGCGCCCAGGCCGTAGGCGGCCAGCGAAATGTCCAGGTCGGCGCCCATCTGCAGCTGGGCATAGCTGATGTTGGTACGGTCGAGGAAATTGAGCAGGTAGCCCGCGAACAGCAGCGGCAGCACCCGGTTCCTGAACAGGGCGACCGCCTGCGTCGCCCCCGCTATGTCTTCGTTTCGCAGCATGGTTGTCTCCTCGTGCTTCCTGCGTCGGGCTATGCGCCTCGTTGTGGGTGAAGTGATAGGGCGCACGCTCGGGCCAGCACGCCCTCGCCCGGCCAGGCGTCGCCGCGCCAGGCCACGTGCTGGTCGGGGCGGATCAGGGTCAGGCGGGCCGGATACAGGCTGGCGATCGCGCCCTCGGCGGGCTGGATCACGGTCAGCGGGACGCCGGCGCGCCGGGCATCGGCCCTGGCCGCCGCGATATCGTCCAGCGACGCCGAAGCCGCCAGCAGCGTGTAGCCCTGGCCGAAATGGTCGTACAGGGAGCTGCCGTCGTGCAGCCAGGCATGCGGGGCCAGCGCTCCCGGCCTGGAGGTCGGCACGTAGTTGATGAAGTCCCTGGCCGGACGCGGGCCGGACTCCGCCGCGATCACGGGGGAATCCTCGTACTGGTAGCCCAGCACCACGCCCAGGGTCGCGAACTCGCGCATCTTGGCGGCCTGGATGCGGCCGCCGACCTCGCGCCGGATCCGTTGCCCGCGTTCGCCGTCATCCTCGATGCCGTCGGCCAGCAACTGGTTGCCCAGGACCGCGTGGTTGCGCTCGGCCTCGTCCATCACCCACTGATGCACCGGACGACGCTCGGCCTCGTAGCTGTCGAGCACCCCCGGCCCGGCCCAGCCCTGCAGCACGGCGGCCAGTTTCCAGCCCAGGTCGACGCTGTCGGCGATGCCCATGTTCATGCCATAGCCGCCGAAGGGCGGGTGCAGGTGACAGGCGTCGCCCGCCAGGAAGACCCGCCCCTTGCGGTAGCGGTCTCCCAACAGCTTGCTGGCGACCCATTCGTCGCTGCTCAGCACCTGATAGGGCAGGTCTATGCCCGTCGCCCGCGCGATCAACGCCCGCTCATCGGCCACACCCGCCTGCCGCGCCGCATCGACGTGCGTGGGCATGAAGAACCAGGTGTCGCCCCGGTCCATGGGGCCGATCAGGCTGGGAGCGTCGCGATTCACCTGCCAGTACATGATGGCCGGCCCGTGCCGGTGAGCGCGGTCCAGGCCAGGCGCGCTGAACACGATATTGCGGTTGCGCGACAGGCCGTACTCACCCAGCATGCGGGTGCCGATCAGGTCACGCACCCGGCTGCGCGCGCCGTCGGCGCCAACCAGGTAGTCGGCACGGACCGACGATTCCGCGCCGCCCGACAGATCGCGCAGCCTGGCCCGCACGCCGTCCGCGTCCTGGCTCAGGTCCAGCAGTTCGCAGCAGTAGCGGATCTGGACGCCCGGCAACGACTGCGCGTGATCGCGCAGCACGCCCTCGACCGTGTATTGCGGAATCCATTGCGCATGCTCCGAATACAGCGGATTGCGTCCGGGCGCGCAGTACATGGCGTTCTCGTGCCTGGCCAGCTCGACGCCGGCCAGGCGCGTGCAGAACACCACATTGGACGGGTAGTCCACGCCCAACGGCGAGGCGGCCCGCAAGCGGTCCGCGATGCCCCAGCGCCGCAAGTGCTCGCGCGTACGCACATTGGTGGTCTTGGCGCGCGGCGCGTATCCCACCCGGTCGTTGCGCTCGATCACCAGGCAGGCGATGCCGCGCTGCCCCAACTCGATCGCCAGGCTCAGACCGGCCGGTCCCGCGCCCACGATCAGAACCCGTGGCGATGCTTGCTGTTCCACCTTGCCGTCTCCCTGGTCGCCCGCCATGTTGCGGGACTGCGGCGTATCTTAGATAGCCCCCTTCGATACAAAAAGATGGCAAAATTTCCAGGCCGATATCAAATTCGTATCACCCTGACCATGAAGCTGAACGCGCTGCGCGATTTCCTGGCCGTCGCCGAACGCGGCGGCGTGCGGGCGGCGGCCCGCCACCTGGGGCTGGCGCAGCCGGCGATTTCCCGCAGCATCGCGGAACTGGAAAAGGAACTGGGCGCGGCGCTGTTCGAGCGCCACGCCAAGGGCGTGCAGCTCACGCCGGTCGGACAGGCCTTCCTGCGCCGCGCCACCGCCATCCACCATGAGATCCAGCGCGCCCGCGACGAGGCGGGCCAATTGCGCGGCGCCGTCAACGGCCGCGTCACGCTGGGCATGTCCACCGCCCCGCACCTGGAGCTGTTCCCCGACGTGCTGCCGGCGTTCCGCGCGCGCTTTCCCGACATCCACCTGGAAATCGTCGACGGCGTCTATCCGCTGGTCGAGGGCGCGCTGCTGGACGGTTCCATGGATTTCTACGTCGGCCCGGCGCCCGCGCGCGTGCCGGGCGAGCTGCGGGTCGAGAAGCTGTTCGACAATACCCGCGTCATCCTGGGCCGCAAGGGCCATCCGCTGGCGCAGGCGAAATCGCTGCGCGAACTGGCAGACGCCCACTGGATCACCACGTCCATCACCCACAAGGCCGAGGAAGAACTGGGCCCGCTGTTCGAGAAGCATGGCCTGCCCGCGCCGAAGCTGGCGATGCGGGCGCAATCCGCGCTGACCTTCCTGACGGCGCTGCCCAGTTCGGACCTGCTGATGATGCTGCCGGTCCAATGGCTGCGCTACCCGCTGCTGCGGGACACGTTCCAGGAAATCAAGGTCCGGGAGAAGCTGCCCGCGCCGCCCGTTTGCATCGTGCAGCGCACAGGACTGCCGCTGACGCCGGCGGCCGAACACTACTGCACGCTGCTGCGGCGCGCCGCCGGGCACATCAGGAAGCGGTAGCGCCCACTGGCGCCCGGGCAACCGTCGACAGAGGTCCAGGCCGCGCGCGTTCAGCGCGACGGCAGCGATCCGGCCGGATCCACCGCCTGGCCGTCGTAGCGCAGCTCGAAATACAGGCCGACCTGCTTGCTGTCGCTATTGCCCATTTCGGCGATCTTCTGGCCCTGGGTCACGCGCTGCCCTTCCTTGACCAGCAGCTTGCTGTTGTGCGCGTAGATGCTGAGGAAGCTGGCGTTGTGCTTGACGATCACCAGGTGCCCGTAGCCGCGCAGGCCGCTGCCCGAATAGGCCACGGTGCCGGCGGCCGCGGCCACCACCGAGGTGCCCGAGGCATTGGAGATCACGATGCCATTCGAGCCCGAGCCGTCGTAGCCGCGCGTCACCTTGCCCTGGGCCGGCCACACCAGCGAGATCGCGCCCGGCGGCGCGGTGCGCCGGCGCGGCGGCTGCGCCGTGGCCTGGCGCCCGCCGCCTGAGGGCTTGGCGCGCGCCCGGCTGGGCTGGGACGAAGCCTGCTGGCCGGCCGGCGCCTCGACCCGCAAGGTCTGGCCGACTTCGATCGCGTTGGAATTCGACAGCTTGTTCCAGCGCACCAGGTCGCCGACGCTGACGCCCTGCTTGCGCGCGATCTGCGTCAGCGTATCGCCCGACTGCACCCGGTAGTAACCCGGCTGCACCTTGGTCGTGCCGCAGGCCGCCAGCACGGCCAGCAGCGCCGCCACGCAGGCGACGCGTATCCAGGAAATCAGGCGCGGATGAGGACTGGCCCGATCAGAAGCGGGCGCTGAAAAGGCAGGATGCAGAGCGGTCGGCGAAGGCACTGAAGACGGGCGGCGAAGGCGGATGGGGAACCGGAGGCGCGCCCCGCGCGGGGCGCGCCCCTGGATGCAGGCAGGCCTTAGCGTACCAAGATTTTGGGAGGCCGGCGCGGCCCGCCGGCTGCGCGCATCCCCCAAGGCCGTGTATAACGCGCAAAATGGCAAGATGACGCAATCTCGCCGTAACAGACCAATAAGACACGACCGCTCGCAAGGATAGCCATGGGCCAGCCCGACACCCGACCACGCCAGCCGCTCTGCCTGCTCTGGGCCATCCCCTACCTGCTGTGCGCCGCGTTCTCGCATCTGTTCAACGACCCGGTCAGCCATGCCAGCTTCGTCTGGCTGCCCTCGGGCGTGGCGGTGGGCGCCTACCTGCTGACGGCCCGCCGCCACTGGCCGATGCTGATGGCGGGCCTGTTCTGCGCCCAGCTGATCCTGAGCTTTCTCTGGCGCGGACAGGCCGCGACGGCGCTGGTGTTCGCCATCACGGCGGCGCTGTCCTCGCTGCTGGCGGCCTGGACCGTGCAGCGCCTGACGCCGCGCGAGGGCGACGTGAGCTTCGTCGCGGCGCTGCTGGGCGGCGGCTGGCTCTGGCTGGCGCACGAGGCGCACGCGCTGCTGCGGCTGCGCAACTGGGTCTCGTCCTACCTGGCCGGCGTGCTCATCATGACGCCGGCGCTCCTGGGCCTGGCGCATTTCCGGCCGCGCCGTTCCGGCGGGCCCCGCGCGCGCGACCTGGCGCTGGGCGCCGTCGCCTACGCGCTGCTGATCGGCGCCACCTTCATGACCTTCGACGGCGACATGATCCGCAACCTGCCCTATGTCGTCACCTTCGAGCTGACCTATCTGCCACTGGTGTTCGCGGTGCTGGTCGCCCTGGTCTGGGGCCCGCTGGGCGGTTCGCTGGCCGTGGTCACGCTGGCGTTCATGGTGCTTTACCAGAGCGGCCAGGGAGAAGGCCCTTTCGTCGCCCCCGACAATCCCTGGCAGGCCTTGCTGGCCACCCAGGCCTACCTGGCGATCACCGCGCTGCTGATCCTGCTGGTCAACACGCTGCGCAGCGCCCGCGCCCAGTCGCTGGAGCGCGCCGAGCAATGGCGTGGCCGCTTCGAGCTGGCGCTGGCCGGCAGCCATCAGCTGATGTACCGCTACAACCCGCAAGACGGCTCGCTGGAGCTGGCCGGCGACGTGCAGGCGGCGCTGGGCGCGCCGGCCGATGCGATGCGCGACCTGGACGCGCTGCTGGCGCGCGCCCATCCGGACGACCGATCGCGCCTGTCCCTGCACTGGGCCGCGCGCCGCGCCGGCACGCAGGACATGACGCCGCTGCTGTTCCGGCTGGCGCATGGCGCGGGCGGCTGGCGGCTGATCAGCGACAAGGGATCGCCGCTGGCCGATTTCGATGGCAGCGTCGCCGTGGTGGCCGGCATGTGGCGGCTCGGCGAGATGGAGCCGGGAACAGGCGATGTCCGCTGACACCGACACCGGAGTCCTGCTCATCCACGGGCTGGGCGGCACGCAGTACGACCTGGGGGCCATGCACAAGATCCTCAGGCGCGCCGGCGTGGAGACCCATGCCCTGACGCTGCCCGGCCACGGCGCCGCGCCGGAAGACCTGATCGGCGTGCGCGCGGAATCCTGGCTGGACGCCGTCACGGCGAAATACCGCGAAGTGGCCGGTCGCCACGACACGCTGCACGTCATGGGCATGTGCCTGGGCGGGCTGCTGGCGGTGGAACTGTGCAAGCGAGAAAACCACCGCAAGGGCAGGCTGGTGTCGCTGGCCGCCCCCGTGTTCATCGACGGCTGGAGCACGCCCTGGTACCGCGGCCTGCGCCACCTGGTCTACCGCATTCCCGGGCTGGCCGACGGCATGCGGGTCGAAGAGGAAGAACCCTATGGCCTGAAGAACGAGCTGGTCCGCTCCATCGTCAAGGCCAAGTTCGAGCGCGGCGAGAACTTCCATTACCGCTGGGTGCCCCTGTCCTGCGTCCGGGAGGTCGACCGGCTGCGCGGCTGGGTCATGCGCGGCCTGGACGCCATCGCCTGTCCGACGCTGATCATGCACGCGCACGAGGACGAGCTGACCTCGGCGCGGTCGGCGCATTTCCTGCGCGACGGCATCGCGGACAGCCGCCTGGTCCTGCTGGACAACAGCTATCACATGATCTGCGTGGACAATGACCGCGACCGCGTCGCGGCGGAGGTGCTGCGCTTCATGGACCGCGTCGCCGAAGCTTCCCAGCCGAGCCGGCTGCAATCGCTGGAAGGCGAGGACGCGCAGCGCCTGCTGTCGACCTATCGCGAATCGCTGCGGGCGGGCGAGTTCGAAACCCTGTTCCCGCTATTCGCCGAGAACGTGGTCTGGACCGAGGAAGGCGACAGCCCGCTCAGCGGCGTCTATCGGGGCAAGAGCGCGCTGATCGATCTGTTCTCCCGGCTGATGGACTATTCGCGCAACACGCTGCGCATTCTCGAGGTCGGCGCGCCGGAGCCGCGCGGCCGCGCTTTCGCCATGCCGCTGCGCTTCCAGGTCCAGGACGGTCCCGGCCTGCAGGAAAGCGGCGCGACCCATACGCTGCGGCTGCGCGCCAATGTCATCACCCGCGTCAATTCCGTGGCGGACGATCCGCCGCGCGCGGACGCGCTATGGCGCAGGCTGGCGGCCGCCAGCGGCGTGGAGCCGGAGGCCGACGCCATGGATCCGCAGACGCTGGCGATCCCGGCCGAGGAACTGGCCGACGCCTTCGAGGCCGCCATGATCGAACTGCGCACGCTGCAACAGCCGCCATCGGCCGCCGTGCAAATCCGGCTGCAGGCGTATGAATGGCAGGTCCGGCGAGGCGACGCCCCGCCCGAAGCGCCCACGGACGCTGATGCCCGCGCCCAGGTGCGCCACGCCGCCTGGCGGCTGCTGGCGGGCCTGCCCGCCGACCAGGCGCGGCGGCGCTATATCGCCCTGGTGCGGCGGCTGGACGCGGACGCCTGACGCCGGCTCGCCCATATACGACGGCAACACGGCCCGGCGCAAACTGCCGACGCGAAAACCGCCCTAGAATACGGCCATGTCCCGCTACAACGCCCCGCCCAGCAACCGGACCGCCACGCGCGGCCGCCTGGTGCTATGGCTGGCGCTGATGACGCTGCTGCTGCGCGCGCTGGTGCCAGCGGGCTACATGCCCGACACCCGCGCCCTGGACGCCGGCCGCTTCGAAGTCACGTTCTGCACCGCCGCCGGCGCGCCTGCCGCGCTCAGCGCGGCGCTGAGCACGCTCAAGGACGGCAAGCCCGCGCATGACGCGCAGACGGGCGCGCAATGCCCGTTCGGGCTGCTGGCGCACCTGACGCCCGCGCCCGCGTTTTCCCTGAATCCCCTGTCGCTGCCGGCCGACACGACGCCGACGGCGCAACCCGCGCAACCTCCCCTGCCCGCGACAGTCGCCCACGGTCCGCCGCTGGGCTCGCGGGCGCCACCTCCCCTGGCCTGACTCGCACTGACCGCGCGGCCCTGTCGCCGCGCGCCCTGTCGAACCGTCCGACCCGAGGTTTTCCATGCGTTCCCCCATCCTGTCCGCGCCGACCGGCGCGGCACGCGCGCCCGATACGCGGCGGCGCCGGCTGCTGCTGTCCGCGGCCGGCCTCATGACCCTGGCCGCCTGCGGCCAGGAAGCCCCCAAGCTCAACGGCATGGACCTGTCCGGCATGCCCACCGGCGATTTCCAGCTGCGTGACACCGAGGATCGCGAGCGCCGGCTGGCCGACTACCGTGGCCAGGCCGTGCTGCTGTTCTTCGGCTTCACCCAATGCCCGGACGTCTGCCCCACGGCGCTCACGCGTGCCACCGAGATCAAGCGACTGCTGGGCGCCGACGCCGGCAAGCTGCGCGTGCTGTTCATCACCGTGGACCCGGAGCGCGACACCCCCGAAATCCTGAAGGCCTATACCCAGGCCTTCGACCCGGAATTCGTCGGCCTGCGCGGCGACGCCGAGCAGACCCGCGCCGCCGCCCAGTCCTTCAAGGTCTTCTACCAGAAGGTCACCACGGGCTCTTCCTACACCATGGACCACACCGCGCTGAGCTATGTGATCGACGCCAAGGGCAAGCTGCGCCTGGCGTTGCGCCACCAGCAAAGCGCCGAGGAATGCGCGCAGGACCTGCGCACCGTGATCTGACCCAACCGCACCGAATCAGGAATACACCATGCAAGCGATCAAATTCTTCAAGCCCCTGGCCGCGCTCGCCCTGTGCACGCTGGCGCTGTCCGCCGCCGCTCCCTCCCTGGCGCAGGAAGCCAGCCTGAAAATCGACGACCCGTGGGTCCGCGCCACCGTGCCCAGCCAGCACGCCACCGGCGTCTTCATGCGCCTGACCTCGGCCACGCCCGCCCGCCTGGTGGCGGTGGAGTCCCAGGCGGCCAAGCATGCCGAAGTCCACGAAATGGCTATGCAGGACAACGTGATGAAGATGCGCCAGGTCAGCGGTATCGACCTGCCCGCCGGACAGGCCGTCGAACTCAAGCCTGGCGGGTATCACATCATGCTGCTCGACCTGCCCGGCCAGATCAAGGAAGGCGACCACGTCGCCCTGACGCTGGTGGTCGAGGACGACAAGCATCAGCAACGCCGCGTGCCGGTGAATGCCATTGCCCGTCCGCTGGGCGCCGCCGCGACCGGCCATGGCGCCGGCGGCCACGGCGCCGCGCCGGCCAAGTAGGCGACCGTCCGCGGCGCTGCCGCTCCGCCCCCCTGAAAGCGGCGCGACAGTTCTGCTGCATTCTTGAAACGCTTCTTGTGTAACCGCGCCGTCCCCCACGCAACGCCACTGCCGCCCGCCGGTCCAACCGGCAATGGGAAATCGCCCGCAGGCAGCCGCGCGGGCGACGGCGCGGCCCGGTTCGCTCCGAGGCCGCATGCTTTGTGACAGCAAGGAGCGTTTCATGAAATCCCTAACAGCCACTCTCTGGCTCTGCGCGGGCCTGGCCGCCGCCGGCGCCGCGCAGGCGCAGCCGGCCCAGTACAAGCGCGATCTCTACGGCGACTGGCGCGTCAGCTACGCGGCGCCCGCGCCCAAGACGTCCGATCAGGTCGCCGCCGAACTGGCCCAGGCCAAGACCAGCGGCCAGTATTCGTTCGGCCAGGAAGACTACCCGCCCGCCATCGCGGCGACAGGCATGCCGGAAAGCCGCGCACAGGTCGAGCAGGAACTGCAGCAGGCCGAGGTCGCCGGCCTGATGGCCTCGGACGAGGAAGACTATCCGCCGCCCATGATGGCGCACAGCGGCACCGCCGGCATGCAGTAAGCGCGGCAGGCCAGCTATCGGGGACAGCCTGGCCGGCCCGCCGACCGGCGGCCCCCTGTGATTCGCCTACAATAAGCCCGCATCCGCCGCCCGCGCCGACCACGCCCGGGCATGGCCTGGCCGCCCCGGCCGGCCCCGCGGACGCGAGCGTTTGGCGCAGCCGGGCGCCCGTACCCGCCGGCAGGAAGCGCCGGCTCATCAGTGTCTGGACATGCCCGGTAGTTCCGCCTTTTCATTCCTGCGTACCCTATGCAGCCTGCGCTGGCTCGCCATCGCGGGCCAGGCCGCCACCATCCTGCTGGCCAGCAGCCTGCTGCGGCTGGACCTGCCGCTGGAACCATTGTGGACCGGCGTGGGCGTGCTGATCGGCTTCAACCTCTACGCCATCCTGCGCCTGCGGCACAGCCGCGACCTGTCCCACGTGACGGCCTTCGCCCACCTGCTGGTCGACATGGCGGTGCTGGCCTGGATGGTGGGCTGGAGCGGCGGCATCGGCAATCCGTTCGGCATGATGTTCCTGATCCTGACGGCGCTGGCCGCGCTGGCGCTGCCGCGCAACTGGGCCCTGGCCGCCGCCGTGGCCGGCATCAGCGGCTATGTGCTGGCCGCCCTGTTCGGCCGGCCGCTGCAAGGCGGCATCGACGCCCACACCCTGCTGCTGTGGGGCCTGGGCGCCAACTTCCTGATTTCCGTGGTGGTGGTGCTGGTGTTCTCGACCCGCATGGCGGCCGACCTGCGCGCCCGCGAGCGCGAACTGGCCCGGCTGCGCGAGCGCTTCACCCGCAATGAAGGCATCGTGGCCCTGGCCACGCACGCCGCCGCGATGGCCCATGAGCTGAACACGCCGCTGGCCACCATGACCCTGCTGGCCGACGAGATCTCCGCCGAGGTCAAGGATCCCGACCTGCGCGCCGACGTGGCCACGCTGAGCCAGCTACTGGCGCTGTGCCGGGAACGCATCCGCAATCTGGCGGTCCCAACCGCTGTTGACCTGGTCCGGGTGGTGGGCCAGTGGCGCCTGATCCGGCCCACCATCGACCTGCAGCGCTCGGGCAGCCTGCCGTCCAGCCTGCGGGTGGATCCGGCCATCGCCCACCTGCTGCAGGCGCTGCTGAACAATGCCGCCGACGCCGGCGAAGCCGCCGGCGCGCCGCGCGTGGACCTGCATCTGGAATATGGCTACGGCGCGCTGCGGGGCGAAGTGCGGGACTACGGCCGGGGCTTCGATCCCGACCGGACCCTGCTGCCGGCCACCAGCCTGTTCAACAGCGGCAAGCCGGGCGGCCTGGGCGTGGGCCTGGCGCTGTCGCACGCCACGGTCGAACAGCTGGGCGGCGAAATGACCATGACGGCCGCCGAAGACGGGGGCACCCGCATCCGTTTCTATCTGCCTCTCGGCACATCCGGGACCTGACTATGAATCCTACCGACCTTGGCCTGCTGATCGACGACGACGAGCTGTATGTGCGCACCTTGCAACGCAGCCTGTCGCGCCGGGGCCTGGAAACCCGCACCGCCACCGGCATCGCCGAGGCGCTGCGCGTGGCCGAGGAGATCCGGCCGGCCTTCGCCCTGGTGGACCTGCGCCTGGGCGAGGACTCCGGCCTGACCCTGATCCGTCCCCTTCGCGCGCTGCGCGCCGACATGCGGATCCTGCTGGTCACCGGCTACGCCAGCGTGGCCACGGCGGTCGAGGCGATCAAGCGCGGCGCCGACGACTACCTGCCCAAGCCGGCCACCGCCCCCATGATCCTGCGCACCCTGGGCCTGGTGAAGCCGGAAAGCGTCGAGATCGAGGCCACCATGACCCCGCTGCACCGGCTGGAGTGGGAACATATCCACCAGGCGCTGCACGAGACCGGGGGCAACGTCTCGGCCGCCGCCCGCCTGCTGGGCATGCACCGGCGCTCCCTGCAGCGCAAGCTGGCCAAGAAACCGGGGCCGGAACGCGAAGTGTTGCTGGATTGATTTGTGCAGGTGCGACATATCGTCGCACCTGCCCACCGCCGCGACAGCCGCACCGCTCCCTGGGAAAACCCTGAATCCCGCAATATGGGGCTGGCGCCACGCAGGGCAATGCGACCATTCGTCGCAGGCTTGACTCAGATCAAGTCGATAGGATGGAGGTTGCTGCCTCGCAGCATACCGTCTGCTGCGTTGCAGCATTTTCCACCTTCCATCCAAGGCTGTACGTGAAACACCCCCTCCTTGCGACCCTTACGCGCATTCTCGGCGTCGGCGCGGTCATGCTGCTTGGCGGCTGCAACATGGAAATCCTCTCCCCCAAGGGAGACATTGGCGCCCAGGAAAAGACGCTCCTGCTCACGGCCACCGGGCTCATGCTCCTCGTCGTGATTCCCGTCCTTTTCATGATCGTGGGCTTTGCCTGGAAATACCGCGCTTCCAACACCAAAGCCGTTTACCAGCCCAAGTGGGCCCACTCCACCGCCATCGAGGTCGTGGTCTGGACCGTTCCCCTGATCATCATCACCATCCTGGCCGTGCTCACTTGGCGCTCGACCCATGCGCTGGATCCGTACAAGCCCCTGGTGTCGGAACACAAGCCGGTCACCATCGAGGTGGTGTCGCTGGACTGGAAGTGGCTCTTCATCTACCCCGAATACGACATCGCCACCGTCAACGAGATCGCCTTCCCCGTGGACGTGCCGGTGAACTTCCGCATCACCTCGGCCTCGGTGATGAACTCGTTCTTCATTCCCCAGCTCGGCAGCCAGATCTATTCGATGGCGGGCATGGAAACCAAGCTGCACCTGAACGCGCGCGAACCCGGCACCTACGCCGGCATTTCCGCCAACTACAGCGGCGGCGGCTTCTCCGGCATGCGCTTCAAGGCCATCGCCACCTCGCAGGAAGGCTTCGACGAATGGGTCAAGCAAGCCAAGGCCGCGCCCCAGGCGCTGACGCCCGAGGTCTACCAGGAGCTGACCAAGCGCAGCGAGCACAACCCGGTCGTGAAATACGCCTCGGTGCCGCCCGCCATGTTCGATTTCATCCTGGGCAAGACCATGTCCAAGATGGCAGGCGTGGAAGACGCCACGTGCACCCCCACGTCGAATAATCTGATCGCAGGAATCAACTGACAATGTTCGGGAAACTCACCCTAGAGGCCATTCCGTACCATGAACCCATCGTCATGGTTACGCTGGCCGCCGTGTGCCTGGGGGGCCTCGCGCTCTTCGGCGCCATCACCTACTTCGGCAAGTGGAAGTACCTGTGGACGGAATGGCTGACCTCCGTCGACCACAAGCGCATCGGCGTGATGTACATCATCGTCGCCCTGATCATGCTGCTGCGCGGCTTCGCCGACGCCATCATGATGCGCACCCAGCTGGCGGTGGCCTCGGCCGATTCCGCCGGCTTCCTGCCTCCGCACCACTACGACCAGATCTTCACCGCCCACGGCGTCATCATGATCTTCTTCATGGCGATGCCCTTCATCACCGGGCTGATGAACATCGTGGTGCCGCTGCAGATCGGCGCCCGTGACGTGGCCTACCCGTTCCTGAACTCGCTGAGCTTCTGGCTGTTCGGCGCCGGCGTCGTGCTGATGATGGTCTCGCTGTTCGTGGGCGAGTTCGCCGCCACCGGCTGGCTGGCCTATCCGCCGCTGTCCGGGCTGGACTACAGCCCCAGCGTCGGGGTGGACTACTACATCTGGGCCTTGCAGATATCCGGCCTGGGGACCACGCTTTCCGGCATCAACTTCATCGTGACCATCCTGCGCATGCGCGCGCCGGGCATGAGCCTGATGAAGATGCCGATCTTCACCTGGACCTCGCTGGTCACCAACGTCCTGATCGTCGCCGCCTTCCCCGTGCTGGCCGCCACGCTGGCGCTGCTGACGATGGACCGCTACCTGGGCACGCACTTCTTCACGAACGACATGGGCGGCAACGTCATGATGTACGTGAACCTGATCTGGATCTGGGGCCACCCCGAGGTCTACATCCTGGTGCTGCCGGCCTTCGGCGTGTACTCGGAAGTGGTCGCCACCTTCGCCCGCAAGACGCTGTTCGGCTACAAATCCATGGTTTACGCCACGGCCGCCATCGGCGTGCTGTCGTTCCTGGTCTGGCTGCACCACTTCTTCACCATGGGCGCGGGAGCCGACGTCAATGCCTTCTTCGGCATAGCGACAATGATCATCTCGATCCCGACCGGGGCCAAGATCTTCAACTGGCTGTTCACCATCTACCGAGGCCGCCTGCGCATCACCACGCCGGTGCTGTGGACGCTGGGCTTCATGATCGTGTTCGTCATCGGCGGCATGACCGGCGTGATGCTGGCCATCCCCGGCGTGTCGTTCGTGCTGCACAACAGCCTGTTCCTGATCGCTCACTTCCACAACACCATCATCGGCGGCGTGGTTTTCGGCTGCATCGCCGGCATGACCTACTGGTTCCCCAAGGCTTTCGGCTTCACGCTCAACGAGCGCCTGGGCCGCTATTCGTTCTACTGCTGGTTCGTCGGCTTCTTCCTGGCCTTCATGCCCCTGTACATCCTGGGCTTCAAGGGCATGACGCGTCGCCTGAACCACTACGACAACCCCGAATGGCAACCCTACCTGCTGGTCGCCCTGGCCGGCGCCGCGCTGATCATGCTGGGCATCTGGTTCCTGCTGCAGCAGGTGTTCGTGTCGGTCCGCCAGCGCAAGCAGAACCAGGACGTGACCGGCGATCCCTGGGATGGCCGCACGCTGGAATGGGCCATCTCCTCGCCGGCTCCTTTCTACAACTTCGCCCACGTGCCGCAGGTTGACGCGCTGGACCAGTTCTGGGAAGACAAGCAGAGCGGCAAGGCCTACAAGCGCCCGGCCAAGTACGAAGACATCCACATGCCGAAGAACACCGCCGCCGGCGTATTCATCGGCGCCTTTGGCCTGGTCATGTGCTTTGCCCTGATCTGGCACATCTGGTGGCTGTCGATCGTCGGCTTCGTCGGCATGATCGGTTCGTTCATCGTTCGCGCCTATGACCGCGACGTCGACTACTGGGTCCCGGCCGCGGAAGTCGAACGCATCGAGAACGCTCACTTTGACAAAATGCAGAAGGCCGCCTGAGTCATGATCCAAGCTGTTGCCACCCACCCCCACGCGGGTCACGACGATCACGCGCACCATGACGATGGTTCCAAGACCGTATTCGGTTTCTGGGTCTATCTCATGAGCGACCTGCTCATCTTCTCGGTGCTGTTCGCCACCTTCGCCGTGCTGGCCAACGCCACGGCGGGCGGCCCCACCGGCAAGGAGCTGTTCGACCTGAAGTTCGTGCTGGTCGAGACCCTGCTGCTGCTGTTCTCCAGCTTCACCTTCGGCATGGCGAACCTGAACGTGCACGCCAACAACAAGTCCCGCGCGATGGGCTGGTTGATGGTCACGTTCCTGTTCGGCGCGGGCTTCATCGCGATGGAAGTCTATGAATTCCATCACCTGATCACGGAAGGCGCCGGCCCGGGCCGCAGCGCGTACCTGTCGGCGTTCTTCACGCTGATCGGCACGCACGGCCTGCACGTGACCTTCGGCCTGATCTGGATCATCGTCATGATCGACATGATCCGCCGCCACGGCCTGGACTCGATCAACAAGCGTCGCCTGGCGTGCCTGAGCCTGTTCTGGCACTTCCTGGACATCGTCTGGATCTGCGTCTTCACCTTCGTCTATCTCATGGGAGCCATCTGATGTCGCACTCCGCTGCGGCCGCTCACGGCCACGACGACCACGCCGCCGACCACGGCACCCTGAAGTCCTACATCACCGGGTTCGTGCTGTCGCTGCTCCTCACCTTCGGCTCCTTCGGCCTGGTGATGCACGGCGCGCTGTCGCACACCGTCACCATCATCGGCGTGGTGGCGCTGTGCGTGCTCCAGCTGCTGGTGCAGCTGGTGTACTTCCTGCACATGGGCGCCTCCAAGTCCGCCCGCGACAACCTGGCCACGTTCCTGTTCACCGTGATGATCATCGCCATCATCGTCGGCGGTTCGGCCTGGGTGCTGTACAACATGAACGTCAACATGGGCCACGCGATGTAAATCGCGTCCCGTGCCGCGCTTGCGCGGACGGCGTAAAAAAAGCGGATGCCTGACGGCATCCGCTTTTTTCTTGCGCCGCCGCTGCGCAACGGCGGGGTCCGCACGGGCAATCGCCGTCGGACCGGGCAAGCGGGGCGGCAAGCGGGGCGGCAAGCGGGGCGGCGAGCGGGGGTCTATCAGCTTCCGCCGAAATCCCGGGAAAGATAATCCTCGTTTCCACCAAGTTGTGTCAGCGCCCGGGAGGTTCAAGAATCCTGCCCACGAATCCGAGGCAAGCCGAACCGGGGAGAACTTGCACATGCGTATCGAGCGCGTCACGCGGCGTCGTTTCGTCGTGGGGGCCATGGCCGCGACGCTGCCATGGATCAATCCGGGGCTCAGGCAGGGCAGGCTATCGTTCATGCGCGACGCCCATGCCTGGGTACAGGTGGCCGCGCTGGCGCTGAGCGCCATTTCGGCTTTCTCCAGGGGCGGCGACGGCGGGCTCGGCGCCTACCTGGCCAACATCAAGCAATTGTCGGAAGAAAACATCCGCCTGACCCGCGAAGTGCTGCTACGCGTCGCGGAAATCCAGGCCAAGCTGGCGGAGCTGCCCGAACGGATGCGGCGGATTTTCGTGGAGGTCCAGGGCTATCAGCTGGCCCAGCAGACGCAGACCGCGCTGAACCTGCTGCAGGCCGTGGAAGAATCGTACAAGCAGCGAGGCAAGCTGCGCGACGTGGACCGCCGCAGCTGCGAGCAGATCCTGCAGACCTGCGCCAACCTGACCGGCGCGCGCGCGGCCGCCTATGGCGTGGGCGGCACCGCAGCATCCTGCATCGCCGTCATCGGCGCGGTCGACGCCCGCGCGCACTGGTTCCTGGGTCGACAGGCGGACTTCCGCCGCTGGGTCGCCATCGCCTACCTGCCCTGGTTCGACGCCATCCTGGGTGACAGCGAGTTCAGCCTCTACCGCTCTCTGATCGACGAGGGCACGCTGCTGGCCAACATGGGCGCGACCGCGCTGAACGGTCTGCCGGCCGCGCAGCGACAGGCCATGACAGCGCAATGGCAAGCTATCATCGCCAACGGGCCGGGCTCGGCCTCGCAGGAATTCGTCCTGGCTTGCGGCACCTATGGCAAACAGACCGGTACCAAGCGCGGCAAGTGCATCGAGTCCGTCTGCGATCCGCGCATGGTATCCCGCGACCTGGAGATCAACTCGGCGCTTGGCCGCATCCTGGAAGCCAGCCGCATGGCGGAACCGGAACTGGCGGAATTGCCACCGCCTGCGTCGAACCGACTGGCGCCAAAAGCGACAATGGGCGCCGCGCCCGCCTTGGGCGACGCATCGGTGTTGGCGAGGCACAAGGACTTTTGCTATTGCGGCAGCTACGCCGCCGATCCCATCTACACCCCAGACCGGGCATCTGGCCTGGTCGGGACATTGCGCTCATACCAGGACGAGAACCAGATGCCGCAGCTTGCCCTGGACCGCGGCTGGAAAGCGGCGACGCCCGCCCACTGCGGCATCGCAGTGAACGGCGGCGAAACCACGGAGGCGGGACAGGCGGCGGCGGTGCAGCGCCAGTTCAAATCCGTGGAGGATGCGCTCGGCCGATTCGATGGCAACGAACTGGCAAGCTACAACGCCCAGCGCGCGCTGGTGTTCACGACCTACAAGCTGCTCGACGCCACGCGTGCGAGCCGCAACGCCTTCGCGCGGGCGGTCGCATGAAGGCCCTCGCCCTCACACTCGCGCTGGTCGTGGCGGCCGCCGGCATGCATGCGGACAGCCATGCCCAGGACGGCAAGTCGCCGTCCGATCTGACGGTGCTGATCCCAAGCAAGACCTGGAGCGCGGCGGCCGTGCCCCGCTCGCCCAGCGAAGTGGCCGACGCCTGGTCCGGCGCCATCGACGGCATCGCCTGGTGGGTCAATCTCTACGGCGAGCAGGCGGTGCGCAAGCAGATCGATGTGCTGCTACGCGAATCGGTCGCCGACGCCAGGAAACTCATCGAATGGACTGGCGACGGCGCATTGGTCGAAGTACGGCTGATCGAGCGTTCCCACCCCGACAGCCCCTTCAAGGCCGTGGGCATCCTGGGCGACCGGCTGTGGCTGGCCGGTACCGGCACCCGTCCCGAGGACGCGCTCTACGACTACTGGTCGCGCCCGAGCCTGCGGCCCGGCGTGCCCGACAGCTGGTCGGTGCACCCGCTGGGCGAGACCTATTTCTGGATCAAATTGGAGGGCGACAAACCGGTGATCGCGGCGGTGGAGCGCGGCCTGGCGCGAGATCTGGACGCCAGGCTGCGCGACGATTTCGGCCGCTATGCGGCGGACCATGCCCGGCGCAGCTGGAACGCGCGCACGCGCTGGGAGAACGTGGCCGTAGCCACCAAGAAGCGGCTGGCGGACACAGCCGCGCGCAAGGCGGTGGACTCGGCCATGCTGGAAATCCGCGCCTCCCAGGAACGCGTCGCCAAGGCCGACGCCGAGTTGCAGCGCGCCTTGCAGCGCGAACGACGCGCCGCCTCGGCGCTGCAGACCGTCCGGCTGCTACAAGGCGTGCTGACCGTCGTGCAACTGGCGCAGGAAGTCCGGACCATCATCGACGAACCCCTTCCACAACTGAGCAACGCCTCCACGGCAGCGGCCGTGATCAACGTGACCGAAACCGTCTACAAGGACAGCACGGTCCAGAAGGCCACCATGATGGCCACGTTCTCCGGCAGTCTGGCCGATCTGCAGAAATACCTCAACCTGCTTGGCGCGCAGGCGGCCAAGGCTGGCGCACCCGCATCCGTGAACCAATCGCTGCAGATTCCAAAGCCACAGTGAGCACGAGCGCGGCGCGGGCTCGTGGCCGCGTCCGCGCGCCGCTTGTCCGGATCGTTGTCCGGAACCTGGCGCTTGCCGCTATGCTGGCGCCGACGCCTCGCGGCTGGCGACGATGGAATGTCCTCGAGCCGCCGCCCCGGCCCGCTCCCTACCGCCGCACCTGGAACACAAGCAAACATGACTACCATGGGCCACACGCTCACCAGCGCCATCTTCGTCATTCTCGGCCTCTGGCATCTGTACTGGGCAGCCGGCGGCAAGCTGGCGCACGGCGCCGCGATTCCGACGCGCCAGGACGGCTCGCCGCTGTTCCGCCCATCGGCCGCGGGCACCGCCACTGTGGGAACGGCGCTGCTGGCCTGCGCCGCGCTGGTCGCCTTCAACGCGGGGCTGCTGCCCGCCATCGGCGCCGCGCGCTGGACGCGCTGGGCTGGCGCCGCGCTGGCACTGGGCCTGCTGGTCCGCGCCATCGGCGACTTCGGCTATGTGGGATTCTTCAAGCGCAAGGGCGGCAACCCCTTCGCGCGCCTGGACACGCGCGTCTATTCGCCGCTGTGCCTGCTGCTGGCCGCCGGCACGCTGGCCGCGTCCTGGCCACTGGCCTGATGACGCCGCCCGGCCCGGCGACGCAAGATCGATTCGTTATATATTCTGCAACATAACGATTGATTGACACCTTCAATATCCCGCTCCGCTCCCGCCTTCCTTTTCCGTAGCCGCCCCTCATGGATCACGCCCTGGTCGCCGACGAGTCCTCCCGCCTGTTGGCCTGTACGCTGCTGCGCCACGCGCAGCCCGACGACCCCGACGCCGCGTTCTTCGCCACGGTGCTCGGCAAGTGCCTGGCGCTGGGCGATCCGGGCCGCAGCGGCCTGCCGCCAGCGGAGCTGCGCGCGCTGCTCGAGACCCTGTTCCCCGGCGCGCTGGACGACACCAGCGCGGAGCTGGAAGCGCTGCGACCGCAGCTCCAGGCCTATGAGGCGCGCGGCCTGGACGATCCGCAGCCCGGTTTTTCGCTGCTGTTGCGCGTGCTGCTGGAAACCTGGAGCGCGCCCGAGCTGGACACCACCCCGCTGGTCAGCTGCGTGCTCACGCGCGCCTGCCTGCGCCCCGACCATCTGTGGCGCGACCTGGGCCTGTCCGGCCGCGAGGACGTGACCGCCCTGCTGACACGCCACTATCCCGGACTGGCGGCGCGCAACGTACGCAACCTGCGTTGGAAGCAATACCTGGCCTATGCCGCCTGCGAACATGCCGGGCTGCCGCCCGCCGCCGCGCCCGGCTGTCCGGGCTGCGAGGACCATGAACATTGCTACGGCGGCGCGGCGGCCTGACTGCGCCGCGGCCACCCGGTCGCGCCTTGGCGCGCGGCGACCGGAGCGGATCCCGCGCGCCGCCGGGAATCGGTTCTAATACCCGCCATGGACACGACGCAAGACATTGAACGCCGCCTGACGGAACTCGAGATCAAGGCCAGCTTCGCCGACGACATGCTGGAGCAGCTCAACCAGATCATCGTCCGCCAGCAACAGCAGATGGAACGGCTGGCGCGCGAGCTGGCCGACATGCGCCAGCAACAGCAGCCCGAAGGCGCCGCCTTCCGCAGCCTGCGCGACGAACTGCCGCCGCACTACTGACCGCCCGGTTCCGGCGCGCCCGCGCCACGCCTGCGCCGTGCCGGACGATCCCGTCCGGCTCATCCCCGCTCCGATTCCCCCGCCTATCCGCGCATCAGCTGGCATGTCGGTGGCTTGCGCACGCCCCCATGGCCGCCACCGGTGATGTCTATTCAGAAAAAACAAATAAATTATCCCGCTGGTGGAAATATGCTTTTTGAATATACGGGTTTATCCGGATCCCGGATCGGCGCATCATTCATTCAACCGGAAACAACAACGAACCACGACGGCAGGCCGCCGGATTCGCTCCCCCCCGGCTCTACAAATTGGAGAAGCACCATGAAGACCACCAAGACTTTCGCAACCGCCCTGATGTTCTCGCTGGCCGCGCTGGGCGCCGCCGCCCACGCCTCGCCCAACATCGAACCGAACAACGTGCCATTCCAGGGCGTCTACGGCACGCCGTATGAAGGCCCGAGCCGCGCCCAGGTGCAGGCCGAGCTGGCCGCGGCCAAGGCCGCCGCCAAGGCGGCCGGCCAGGTCTGGAACGTCGAGCCCAACGACACGCCCTTCGCCGGCGTCTACGGCACTCCGTACAACGGCCCCAGCCGCGCCCAGGTCGAAGCCGATCTGGCCAGCGCCAAGATCGCCGGCCAGGTGTCGAACGTCGAACCCAACGACATGCCGTTCTCCGGCGTCTATCACGGCGAATGAGTCACCGGCGGGCGCCGCCCGCCTCGCCCCGCAACGAACAACCCTCCCCCGTGTTGTATTTCGCCGCCCGCGGTTCCGGGGCGGCATTTTTTTGCCCGGCGGCCAGCGCCCCGCCAGCAAAAGAATCACGGGAACATGGCCCCGTTCCCGGCAGGTGTAGGACAATAGCGGTTCTACATTATCCGGGAGCCCATCTTGAGATACACCCGCGTTCTCGCCTCGGCGGCGCTCGCCCTCGGCCTGGCTCAGGCCGCCGTGGCCGCGCCCGCCGTGATGCTCAACCATGCGCTGATCACGCAGATCCCCAAGGCCGACCAGCCCTCGTTCCACCAGGCGGTCGCCGACGCGCTGAACAACTCCGCCGACGGCCAGAGCACCAACTGGTCCAGCGTGCCCAAGCGCAAGGTCACGCCGCCGATCACGGTCAAGCTCACCCCGACGCAGACCACCAAGCTCAAGGACGATCGCGCCTGCCGCTTCCTGGAAGGCGATTTCGCGCGGGCCAACACCACCGAGTCCTGGAAGTTCTGGTTCTGCAAGCAGCCCGACGGCAGCTGGAAGGCCAGCAGCAACTAAGGCTGGCCGGGCCGCCCGCGCGTCGCGCGGAACCGGCCCCGTTAATTACAAAACGCCGCCCGGTCCACAGAC
>NZ_JCBANH010000066.1:0-35035 GCF_059760925.1 Achromobacter sp. 1011791174 | reverse complement strand
CCCGCGACAGTTCGTCGCGGCACACCGTCCACAAGGCGAATGCCGAGCAGCCGATGGCGATGGCCAGGGACAGCAGGGTCAGGGGGATGTCGTAGCCCATGTCGATGGGCAGGCTGAAGGCCAGCATGCCGACGAAATGCATGGCCCAGATGCCGATCCCCATCGCGAACGCGCCGCCCGACAACCAGTACCGCGCCGCCGGCAGGCCGTTGGCCGCGCGCACGCGGTTCGCCATGCCCAACGCTGTGTACGACGCCAGGACGGCGACCCCTAGGGATACGAGGACGAGCGAAGGGTTATATGTTCCAACGAGCATTTTTGGGGTCCTGTCCTGGGCGCATACCGCCGCCGCGCCGGCCTCAATTCACATCAATTCGTAGTCAACAGTTGCAAATAGCCCGCAGGGCAATCCTTGCTGTCGACGCTGGGGATTCACGTACTCTCTTTCTTTACTTTGGGCGGGGGGCTGCGGCCGGGCAACGAGGGCGACCGGCGAGGCCGGATGTCGCCCGGTCGCGCGGCGAGCGACGGGCACGGCGCAGCAGGGGCCGTTCGGCAGCAACGGGGCGCGTGCCATGCTGGACGCGCGTCCGGGGCTAAGGGATGGGTTATACAGAAAACGGGCTTTCAGAAGCTCACCAATCTTCACTTCGCGCGGCCACGATGCGGCCCAGCTTCGCCCCGCTTGCGCTTGCCCAAGCGCGGCGCGCTCGGCCCCGCGCCATTCGGACGCCCAGCCAGGAGCCTGCGCCATGGCGACAACCGTCAATTCGGCAAGGCCTCACACTATCGGGGCCGCGCGGAGCCGGCTTTGCCGGTCCGCGGCGGCGCCCCCTTGAGGGGGAGCGCGCAGCGCTCGGGGATGGGTCCCATCCTTCCGGTCCGCAGCGGCGCCCCTGGGGGAGCGCGTAGCGCTCGGGGGGACTTCTACACCGCCATCGGCGCCGTGAGCGGCGCGTGGTGCGTATAGCCTTGCAGCGCGAAATCGCCCGGCTCGACCCGCTCCAGCCATTCCGGCTCGTAGCGGCCAGTGGCCGCGAAGTCGGGGATGCGGTCCGACAGCACCAGGCGGGGGGCCTCGAAGGGCGTGCGGCTCAGTTGTTCGCGCAGCATCGGCAAGTGATTCTCGTAGATGTGCGCGTCGCCGATGAAATACGTGAACCAGCGCGGCGTGTAGCCCGTCAGCCGGCCGACCAGGTGCAGCAGCGCCGCGCCCTCGGTCAGGTTGAAGGGCGTGCCCAGGCCGACGTCGTTGGAGCGGATGTACAGGCACAGCGAGATCTCGCGCGTGCTGGCGTTCGGCAGGAACTGATAGAGCAGGTGGCAGGGCGGCAGCGCCATTTCCTCGATCTGGGCCCAGTTCCAGCCGTGGAACAGGATGCGGCGGTCGCCGGGGCGCTCATGGATCGTGTCCAGGCACTGGCGCAGCTGGTCGACGGCCTTGTAGAGCAGCACCTTGGGAGCGCCGCCTTCGTCCAGGTCCGCGACCTTGGCATAGCCGCGCGCCAGGGCGTCGGCGATCTGCGCCGGACGACCGGCGTCGAGCACCTTGTAGGCTGGCCACTGGCGCCATTGGACGCCGTACACCGGACCCAGGTCGTCCGGGCCTTCGCGATAGGGATTGGCCAGCCACTGGGCATTTTCATTGGCATTCTGGTCCCAGACCTTGCAGCCCAGCTCGCGGAACTCGGCCGCGCTGCGCGTGGCGCGCAGGAAGCCCACCAGCTCGCCGATGGCGGACTTGAACGCCAGTTTCTTGGTGGTGACCGCCGGGAAGCCCTGTTGCAGGTCGAAGCGCAGCGAGGCCCCGGGCATGCTCAGGGTGCGTATGCCGGTCCGGTTCTCCTGCCACGAGCCGGTGTCGAGGATGGATTGAACGAGGTCCAGGTATTGTTTCATGGCGGTCCCTGGCGCCATCCTGTCGGGCAGGGCGGCGCATGACGTCCCACCGCGAGCGCGTCGCGGCGGGACGGTAAAAATAAACGGTGCGGAGGCTGAATTACACCATGCCGGCGGGCAGGGCCACGGCGGGCCTCAGGCGGCCGCGGCTTCCCGGGTGTCGACGATATCGACCGAGAAGGTCAGCTCGGCGGTCTTTTCCAGCATGGCCGAGGCCGAGCAGTATTTCTCGTGCGACAGCTGCACCGCGCGCTCGACCGCGGCGCGGGGCAGGTCGCGGCCGGTCACGGTGAAGGCGAAGTGGATGCGCGTGAAGACCTTGGGATCGGCGTCGGCGCGTTCGGCCTGGAGCTTGACGCTGCAGCCGCTCACCGCGTGCCGGCCGCGCTTGAGGATCAGGACCACGTCGTAGGCGGTGCAGCCGCCCGTGCCGGCCAGCAGCATTTCCATGGGGCGGGGCGCCAGGTTGTGGCCGCCGCCGTCCACGGCGCCGTCCATCACGGCCACGTGGCCGCTGCTGGTGCTGGCGGTGAAGAGCATGCCCGAGGGGCCGCCCCAGTCGATCGTGCATTCCATGTGCGTGTGTCCTTGAGCTTGAGCGCAGTCAATGGCTGATGATACCCGTTGCGTACAATCCCCAGCACGAGAGTCCCGCCCCGCGTCAGGGGCGTTCGACCAGATTTCCAGGAGTTGCTCATGCCCGCTGCCACCTTCCCGTCGTTTTCGCGTCGTTCCGGCCCGCTGGACGCGCTGCTGGCCGAGGCGGACCGTGCGCTGCGGGTGCTGTCGGGCAACGCCACCGCCGGCCGGCCGAACCCGGCCAGCGCCGAAGAACTGCCCACTGCGCTGTCCGACAAGGAAAAACGCCACGCGGCGGGGCTGATGCGGGTGAACCACGTGGGCGAGGTCTGCGCCCAGGCGCTGTATCGCGGCCAGGCGTCGGTCTGCCGCGAACCCGCCGCCCGTGCCCTGTTGCTGGAAGCCGCGGCCGAAGAGGTCGATCATCTGGTCTGGTGCAATCAGCGCCTGACGGAGCTGGGCAGCCGGCCCAGTCTGTTGAATCCCGTCTGGTATGCAGGCTCCTACGCCCTGGGCGTGGTGGCCAGCTATGCCGGGGTGCCGCGCAACCTGGGTTTCATGGCCGAAACCGAGCGGCAGGTCGAAGCCCACCTGGATGGCCACCTGCAGACCTTGCCGCCGCAGGACGAGCGCTCGCGCCAGATCGTGCGCAAGATGAAGGAAGACGAGGCGCATCACCGCGCCAGCGCGGAAGCCGCTGGCGGCGTGCCGCTGCCCGCGCCGGTGCGCGGCGCCATGCGCGCCATGTCCAAGATCATGACCACGACGGCATACTGGATCTGAGCGGTATCGGATTGCCGCCATGCACGGCGGCAATCCGAACGGCGTTTGTTGCGGTGCGCAAAAAATGCCGCACAATGGTGCCTGGGCACTGATTTGGTGCAAAATTCGATCGGGGATTACCCGAAATGCACCAGGGTATGCCCGAAAGGGGTTAACCCGTTAAGCAAAAACCCGGCGTTCGGGTAGATCATTGATTCATGCGGGTTTGCGAGGTGCGGGGTCAGGCATTGCTGCAAATACACAACGTCCCACGCTCGTCATCCCAGGCTTAAAAATAATTCTTGCATCGCACAAAAAAGATCGGTACTATGCATCTCATCGGATGTTGAAACGCAGACGGCGCGGTGCAAACCCCGGATGCCAAGTCGAGCGAAAGCCGCTCCCAACATGCCAAGGTTGTCTCCTCCACCCTCCTCCTTTGGTGGATTTAGCCCGAGATCTCACGATCTCGGGCTTTTTTTTATTTCCGCCAGATTTGTCCCCAATTTTAGGGTGAGGACCAGGGCTGACAGCAAAACGTCAGGTCGGAACCTCGCATCGATATTCGCGTTTTCCCTTGGAGATTTCGCATGCGCCGGGGCGGAAAGCTCTACAATTACACGATGATGATTGTGCCGCCGCAATGCCGCGGTTTCGCTGCATCCGTCCGCCCTGGCGGTCGGATCGGACGCGGATGGGTGGCCTGGCGCCGGGTGTTACGTTCTGTCCCGGTGATTTGCACTTCCTTATTGCTGCCATATATGAGCGTTACACCTGCCCCGGATAATGGCGGGCTTGTCTCGATAGACCAACCTGAGGTGACTCTGTGACCTGGCTGTACATCTGCGTGGTCGCGTTCATGGTGGGGGGACTCATCGTGGTGTCGGAGCGCTGGCATGGCGCCTTCACCGGCGACAGCGATCTCAACAAGCCGCAAGCGAACCATTCCCGCGCCACGCCGCGCGTGGGCGGGTTGGCGGTGCTGGCCGGCACGCTGGCGGGCCTGTTGGTGCTGGGTCCGAGCAACATGACGCTGACCTGGCTGTGGCCGGCGCTGTTCGTGGCCGCGTTGCCCGTGTTCGTCGCGGGCCTGCTCGAAGACATCACCAAGGACATCGGCGCCAGCAAGCGCCTGCTGGCGGCGTTCGGTTCCGCCGCCATCGCCTGGTGGCTGCTGGGCGGCGTGAGCCGCGTCGGCATGGCGCCGGTCGACTATGTGCTGTCGTTCTGGCCGGTATCCCTGGTCTTCACCATGTTCGCCGTGGGCGGCTGTACCCATGCGCTGAACATCGTCGACGGCATGAACGGTCTGGCCGGCATGGTCGCCACCCTGATGGCGGTGTCCATCAGCCTGGTGGCCTTGCAGGTGGGCGACATGCCGATCTTCATGATCGCCGCCGCGCTGGCGTCGGCCACGCTGGGCTTCCTGGTCTGGAACTTTCCGTTCGGCCGGGTGTTCCTGGGCGACGGCGGCGCGTACTTCCTGGGCTTCATGCTGGCCGAGCTGGCGGTGCTGCTGGTGGTGCGCAATCCATCGGTGTCGCCGTTCTATGCCCTGGCGGTGCTGTTCTATCCCGTATTCGAAACCGGTTTCTCGATCTGGCGCCGCCGCTTCAAACGCGGCGTGCCGGTGGACCAGCCCGACGCGCTGCACCTGCACCAGCTGGTGTTCCGCCGCCTGGTGCGCGTGACCTTCAGCCGCGGCCGCCGTCATGCGGTGCCGGCGCTGTGCAATGCGCTGGCCTCGCCCTACATGTGGGTGCTGGCCTTGATCGGTCTGGTGCCCGCCACCATCTGGTGGGACAACGCCTGGGCGCTGGGCGCGAGCCTGCTGGTCTTCGCCGGCGTCTACATCTGGCTGTATGCGCGCCTGGTGTCCTGGCGCCGGCCGGGTTGGCTGCTGCTGCCTTCGGTATTGAAAACCCATTGAGGCTTTGAGGTCCCGGACGCGTTTGTCCGGGAAACCCGATTGCTCAACACACTCATTGTTTCACCGTCTTTGAAGTGCCATGTCCTTTTCATGGCCAAGGGAGAGTTATGCTGCGTATTCAGGATGTGAAGCTCGCCGTCGTCGGCCTGGGCTATGTCGGCCTGCCGCTGGCAGTCGAGTTCGGCAAGAAGCGTTCCGTCATCGGCTTCGATATCAACGCGCGCCGCATCGACGCCCTGAAGGCCGGTCACGACCACACGCTGGAAGTCAGCGATGCCGAGCTGGCCGAAGCCGGGCAACTGAGCTACACGGCCGACCGCGCCGAGCTGGGCCAGGCCAACGTCTTCATCGTCACCGTGCCCACGCCGATCGACGAATACAAGCAGCCCGACCTGACGCCGCTGGTCAAGGCCAGCGAGACCATCGGCGCCGTGCTCAAGCGCGGCGACATCGTGATCTACGAATCCACCGTCTATCCCGGCGCCACCGAAGAGGATTGCGTGCCGGTGCTGGAGCGCGTGTCGGGCCTGAAGTTCAACGTGGACTTCTACGCCGGCTACAGCCCCGAGCGCATCAATCCGGGCGACAAGGATCACCGCGTCAGCACGATCAAGAAAGTCACGTCTGGTTCCACCCCTGAAGTGGCCGAGCTGGTCGACCAGCTGTACAAGCAGATCATCACCGCCGGCACGCACAAGGCGTCCAGCATCCGCGTGGCCGAGGCCGCCAAGGTCATCGAGAACACCCAGCGCGACGTGAACATCGCGCTGATCAACGAGCTGGCCCTGATCTTCAACAAGATGGGCATCGACACCGAGGCCGTGCTCAAGGCCGCCGGCACCAAGTGGAACTTCCTGCCGTTCCGTCCGGGCCTGGTGGGCGGCCACTGCATCGGCGTGGATCCCTACTACCTGACGCACAAGGCGCAGTCCATCGGCTACCACCCCGAGATCATCCTCGCGGGTCGTCGCCTGAACGACTCCATGGGCGGCTATGTGGTGTCGCAGCTGGTCAAGGCCATGACCAAGCGCCGCATCCATGTGCAGGGCGCGCGCGTGCTGGTGATGGGCCTGACCTTCAAGGAAAACTGCCCGGATCTGCGCAATACCCGCATCGTCGACATCGTGAAGGAACTGGGCGACTACAACGTGGACGTGGATGTGTACGATCCGTGGGTCGATCCGCAGGAAGCCGTGCATGAATACGGCATCACGCCGGTGGCCAAGCCGGAAGCCGGCAAGTACGACGCCGTGATCCTGGCCGTGGCGCATCGTCAGTTCGCCGACATGGGCGCGGCCGAGATCCGCAAGCTGGGCAAGCCCGAGCACATCCTGTACGACCTGAAGTACGTGCTCTCGCCCGCCGAATCCGATCTGCGCCTGTAAGGATATCCGCATGAGCACTCGATTTGAAACCGTAGTCCAGGCACTCGCCGCGGCGCCTCGCAAGTGGCTGCTGACCGGTTGCGCTGGCTTCATTGGTTCGAATTTGCTTGAGACCCTGCTCAAGCTTGACCAGACCGTGACCGGCCTTGACAACTTTGCCACCGGTTTCCAACACAATCTGGACGAAGTCCGCGCCAGCGTGTCGCCTGAGCAATGGGCCCGCTTCACTTTCATTGAAGGCGATATCCGCGACTTGGAAACGTGCCAGCGCGCAGCGGCAGGCGCCGACTATGTACTGCATCAGGCCGCGCTGGGTTCGGTTCCCCGTTCGCTGAAGGATCCGATCACGACCAACGGCGTGAACATCGGCGGATTCCTGAACATGCTGGTGGCCGCGCGCGATGCGCAGGTCAAGTCCTTCGTGTACGCGGCTTCCAGCTCCACCTACGGCGACCATCCCGCGCTGCCCAAGGTGGAAGAGAACATCGGCAAACCGCTATCGCCGTACGCCGTGACCAAGTACGTCAATGAACTGTATGCGGACGTGTTCGCACGTTGCTACGGTTTCGAGACGGTCGGCCTGCGCTACTTCAACGTCTTCGGCAAGCGCCAGAATCCCAATGGCGCCTACGCGGCGGTGATCCCGAAGTGGACCTCGGCCATGATCCAGGGTGAGGACGTGACCATCAACGGCGATGGCGAGACCAGCCGCGACTTCTGCTATGTAGCCAACGCGATCCAGGCCAACCTGCTGGCCGCCGTGGCGCCGCAGGAAGGCCGCAACCAGGTCTACAACGTCGCCGTCAGTGGTCGCAGCACGCTCAATCAGCTGTTTGGCTTCCTGGTGCAGACGCTGGGCCGGCAGGGCGTGGTCTACGGCAAGCAGCCCGTGTACGCGGACTTCCGTCCGGGCGATGTGCGCCATTCCCAGGCCGACGTCAGCAAGGCCGGCCGTTTGCTGGGTTATCAGCCCACGCACACGATCCTGCAGGGCCTGGAAGAGGCGATGCCCTGGTACACGCAATTCCTGCGTTGATTTGAAATCACTCATCCGCAAACTCGGCGCCATCCACCCGGACCACCAGCGTATTTTCAAAGGCGCGTTCCGGGTGGCGGTGTTCCTGCTGCTGGGCAAGGCCGCGGGCGCCGTGAAGGAAATGGCGGTGGCTTACCGCTATGGCGTCAGCGACGCGGTGGACGCCTACCAGTTCACCATGACCATGGCGACCTGGCTGCCCGTCACCATCGTGGGCGTGCTGTCGGTGGTGCTGATCCCCGTGCTGGTGCGCCTGCGTCGCGCAGACGGCGTTGAGCGGGAAGATTTCATCCGTGAATTGCAGGGCTGGGTGCTGGCCGCCGGGATCGCCCTGGCCCTGTTGACCTGGCTGGCCTGGCCGTATGCGCTGGACTGGCTGGGGCAGGGGCTGTCGTCGCAAGTGCGCGGCATGACTGGCGATTTGCTGCTGGCCTTCGCGCCGGTGTCGGCGTTGCTGCTCGTCGCGGGCATCAGTGCTGCACGCTTGCGCGCGCACGAGCGGCACGTCAACACGCTGCTCGACAGCGTGCCCGCCGTGGCCACGCTGGCCTGGGTCATGTTGGCCGTCAGCGCCGAGGGCGTCGGGCCGCTGCTCTGGGGCACGCTGGTGGGGTACGCGATCCAGACGGTCTGGCTGGCCTGGCTGGCGGCGCGTGCCGACGCCGGTTTCTGGGGCTGGCCTCGATTCACACTGCGCTCGCCGTACTGGCCGGAGCTCATGGGCGCGGCTGGCGTGATGCTGATCGGCCAAGTGGCGATGAGCTTTGTCGGTCCGCTGGACCAGTATGCCGCCGCCAACCTCGGCGCCAATGCCAACGCGACGCTAGGCTACGCCAGCCGGCTGCTGTCCCTGATCCTGGGCATCGGCGCCGTGTCGGTGGGCCGAGCTGCGCTGCCCGTGCTGGCCGATGTGCAGAGCCGGGGAGACGGCGCGCGCGCGCGCGCCATGGCCTTGAAATGGTCGTTGCTGATGGTGCTCGCCGGCGCTGGCGCGGTCGTCCTGGGCTGGTTGTTGGCGCCCTGGGGCGTGTCGGTGCTGTTCCAGCGCGGCGCTTTCACCGCCGAAAACACGCAGGCCGTCGCGCAGGTGCTGCGCTGGGGCCTTTTGCAGTTGCCGTTCTATTTCGGCGTGCTGATCCTGGTCCAGCTGCTGGCGAGCCAGAACCGATACCGGCTCATGTCCGGCATCGCGGTCGCCAATTTCGCGCTCAAGGCCATATTGAATGCCGTGCTGGCCCCGAGCATGGGCGCGGCGGGCATCATGCTGGCGACCAGCCTGATGTATCTGTTGTCCTTCGCCTGCTATCTGGTCGTGGCCTTGCGCCCGGCGCAAACCAAGGAGGCGACCGAATGACCGAGAACGCCAGCGCCATCCGCGCGCGCCGCGTGCTGCTGTTCATCCATTCGTTGCATGGCGGCGGCGCCGAGCGCGTGGCTGCCGACCTGAGCGCGCATTGGGCGCAGGCTGGCTGCGAGGTCATGATCGTGACGCAGGCCAGCGCCGACGGCGATGTCTACGCGCTGCATCCCAAGGTGCAGCGCGCGGTGCTCAACACGGCGGGTGAAGGCGGTGGCCTGCGCGGCATCCTGAGCAATGTGCGGCGGGTGCGCGCGTTGCGCCGCGTGATCCGTGCATTTCGTCCCGACATCGTCCTGGGGATCATGGCCACCGCGTCCATGCTGGCAGTGCTCGCGTCGGAGGGCCTGGGCTGCAAGGTGATCGCGACGGAGCACGCGCATCCGCCCTCGCAGGCCCTGTCCGGCTTCTGGCGATTCTTGCGTCGGTTCACCTATCCGCGCGCCGCGCGAGTGGTCGCGTTGACGCGCGATACGGCCGCGTGGATCGAGACCCATGTACCCGGATCCCGGCTGAATGTGATTCCCAACGCCGTGCACTGGCCCCTGCCTCAAGGCGAGCCGTGGCGGGATCCGATGCCTCGCCCAGGCCGCAAGCGGCTGCTGGCGGTGGGGCGGTTGCATGCGGAAAAAGGTTTTGATCGCCTGGTTGACGCATTCGAGCGTCTCGCGCCCGTGCATCCTGACTGGGACTTGGTCATCCTGGGCGAAGGCGGCGAGCGCAGCGCGCTGGAGGCCCAGGTGGGCCGCGCGGGCCTGCGGGAACGGATCTGGCTGCCCGGCCGCGTCGGCAACGTCGGCGATTGGTATGCGAGTGCGGATTTATATGTGTTGACCTCGCGCTTCGAAGGCCTGTCGAATACGCTGCAGGAATCCATGGCCAGCGGCCTGGCCGCCGTTTGTTTCGATTGCGATACAGGGCCGCGCGAGGTCGTGCGCGATGGCGTCGATGGCGTGCTGGTGCGGCCCAACGGCGACGTGCCTGCGTTGTGCGCGGCGCTGGACGCGGTCATGGGCGATGACGCGATGCGTGCGCGCATGGCGGCCGCCGCGACCGATGTGCGCGACCGTTTTTCGGCCAACCGGGTGTTGGCCCGCTGGGAAGAACTTTTTGACGGCGTTACGCGGGCGGGCCGTTAGGCCGCCACGCAGCGCCGTCGCGATATGGTGACCACGAGAACCTGATCATGTGCGGAATAGTCGGAATTTGGGGCCCCTTGGCGGACAAGTCGCAGGTGCTGGCGGAAAGCTGCCGCCGCATCCGCCACCGCGGACCCGACAGCAATGGCTTCTGGGAGGATGCTGGCGCCGAGCTGGCGCTGGCGCACGTGCGCCTGGCCATCCAGGACCTGACGGAAGCCGGCCACCAGCCCATGGTGTCGGCCTGCGGACGCTACGTGATGGTCTTCAACGGCGAGATCTACAACCACCTGGACATGCGCAAGCAGCTCGAGCAGTCGGCGCTGGCGCCGTCGTGGCGCGGGCACTCCGACACCGAGACCTTGCTGGCCGGCTTTTCGGCGCTGGGCATCGAGGCCACGCTGCAGGCGGCGGTCGGCATGTTCGCCATCGCGCTGTGGGATCGTGCCGCGCGCAAGCTGGTGCTGGCGCGCGACCGCATGGGCGAAAAGCCGCTGTACTACGGCTATTCGGGCGCGGACCTGGTGTTCGCGTCGGAACTGAAGGGGCTGACGCCGGTGCCGGGATTCGGCCAGGAGCTGAACCGCAACGCGCTGGCGTCGTACATGCGGCACAACTACATTCCGGCGCCGCAATCGATCTACGCGGGCATCGCCAAGCTGCCGCCCGGCTCCTGGATCGAGTTCACCGCCGACGACACCCGCAGCCGCCGCATGCCGGAGCCGCGCGTGTACTGGTCGGCGCGCGACGCCGCCGACACCGCCGCGCGCTCGCTGCTGGCGTTCGAGTCCGACGCGCAGGCCGTCGATGCGCTGGAGGGCGTGCTCTCCAAGGCTGTCGGCGGGCAGATGCTGTCCGATGTCAGCCTGGGCGCCTTCCTGTCGGGCGGCATCGATTCGTCCACCATCGTCGCGCTGATGCAGGCGCAGAGCGCCCAGCCCGTGCGCACCTTCGCCATCGGCTTCCACGAAAAGGGCTACGACGAGGCGCAGCACGCCAAGGCTGTCGCCACCCACCTGGGCACCGACCATACCGAGCTGTACGTCACCGCCGAGGATGCGCTGGCGGTGGTGCCGACGCTGGCGGACATGTATGACGAACCGTTTGCCGATTCCTCGCAGATTCCGACGTCGCTGGTGACGAAGATGGCACGCCAGCACGTGACCGTGGCGCTGTCCGGCGACGGCGGCGACGAGCTGTTCGGCGGCTATTCGCGCTATTTCCGTGTCAACAACTGGTGGCAGAAATGCGAGCGCATGCCCGCTTTCCTGCGCCATCCGGCCGGCGCCCTGTTGAGCGCGTCCACGCATTTGCCCGGCAAGGGCGCGTGGCGCGGCAAGGTCGGCAAGCTGGGCGAGTTGCTGCGCGCCGATACGCGTGGCGAGTTCTACCGCCTGTTCGTGTCCTATTGGTCGGATCCGGGCCGCGTGGTCAAGGGCGGCGTCGAGCCCGAGTCCGAGTTCGCGCGCGCCATGCAGGGATCGACCTTCGAGTCCATGATGAAGCTGGACACGGTCACCTACCTGCCCGACGACATCCTGGTCAAGGTGGACCGCGCGGCCATGGCGGTCAGTCTGGAAACCCGCGTGCCGCTGATCGATCACCGCGTCTACGAATTCGCCTGGAGCCTGCCGCACCAGTACAAGGTGCGCGGCGGCACCGGCAAGTGGCTGCTGCGCCAGGTGCTGCACCGCCATGTCCCTCAAGCGCTGGTGGACCGTCCCAAGCGCGGTTTCGCCGTGCCGCTGGCCGCCTGGTTGCGCGGACCGCTGCGCGACTGGGCCGAGGCGCTGCTGGATCCGGCGCGGCTGCGCCAGGAAGGCTGGTTCGAGCCCGAACCGATTCTGCGCAAGTGGCGCGAGCATGTGTCCGGCCACCGCAACTGGGACAGCCATCTGTGGGGCGTGCTGATGATGCAGGCCTGGCTCGACCGCTATCGCGGCGCCGCGCGAGGGGCATGAGGCCCATGAAGATACTGATGCTGGTCAGCTCCATGCACGCGGGTGGCGCCGAGCGCGTCGCCGCGACGCTGGTCAATGCCTGGGCCGAGCGTGGCGACGAGGTCACGCTCACGCCCACGTACTCGTCCAAGGGCAGTTGCTTCTATCCGCTGTCGGACAAGGTGCGGCTGGCCTGGCTGGCCGACCTGGCGGGCACGCGCGCGTCGGGCGCGGTCGCCGCGTTCAAGCGCCTGCTGACGCTGCGCCGGCATGTGCGTGATACCCGGCCCGATGTGGTCGTGTCCTTCCTGACCAATGTCAACGTCGCCGCCATCCTGGCGACGCGCGGGCTGCGCGCGCCGCTGATTGTCTGCGAGCGCACCAATCCCACCGTTGACACCACCACCGGGCAGGTATGGCGCCGCTTGCGGCGCCTGTTGTACCCGCGCGCCGATATGGTGACCGTGCAGGCCGAGGCCACCGCCGGACCGTTCGCCAGGCAGGTGCCAGGCATCAAGCGGCTGGCGGTGATTCCCAATCCCTTGCCTGCGCCCCTGCTCGACGCGCCGCTGGTCGCGCAGCGCGACGACGGTCCGCGCGAGCTGCTGGCGATGGGGCGGCTGGTGCCGGACAAGCAGTTCAATCTGCTGATCGACGTCTATGCCGAACTGGCGCCGCGCTTTCCCGATTGGAACCTGCGCATCTGGGGCGAAGGGCCGCAACGCGCCGCGCTGGAAAGCCAGGTCGCGCGCCTGGGGCTGCAAGAGCGGATCAGCCTGCCGGGACGCACGGAGACGCCCTGGGAGGCCCTGGCGCAGGGGCAGGCCTTCGTGCTCAGCTCGGCGGTGGAGGGATTTCCGAACGTGCTGCTCGAAGCGATGGCGCTGGGCCTGCCCAGCGTGGCGTTCGACTGCCCCAGCGGTCCGCGCGAAATGACGCGTGATGGCCAGGATGCGCTGCTGGTGCCGGCAGGCGAGCGCGGCGCCTTGCGCGACGCGCTGCGGCGCCTGCTGGAAGACCAGGCGCTGCGCACGCAGCTGGGCGCGCGTGGCGCGCAGGCCGTGCGCCAGCGCTATGCCCTGGCCAGCGTGCTGTCCGAATGGGATGCGCTGTTCGACGCGGTGCGGGGAGCGCGGCTATGAGCGCCCGGCCGCTGCGTGTGTTGCACGTGATCACGGGCCTGGGGCAGGGCGGCGCCGAGTCGGTGCTGTTCCGTCTGGCCACCCATGCCGGCGAGCCGGTGGAGCATGTCGTCGTCTCCCTGACCGATGAGGGCATCTACGGCGAGCGCCTGCGCGCCGCCGGCATCGAGGTCCATGCGCTGGGCATGCCGCGCGGCCGCGTCAGCCTGGGCGGATTCCTGGCCTTGCGACGTCTGATTGCCGGCAAGCGGCCCGACGCGGTGCAGACCTGGATGTATCACGCTGACCTGATCGGCGGCCTGGCCGCGCGTCTGGCCGGCGTGCGCGCGATCGCCTGGGGCATACGCAATTCCGGCGCGCATCTGGAACGCAGCAGCCGCTCGGCGCGGATGGTGCTGCGCGCCTGCGCCTTCCTGTCGCGCCGGGTGCCGCGCGCCATCGTGTGCGCGGCGCAGGACGCGGCCGAGCGCCATGCCGCGAAGGGCTATCGGCGCGATCGCATGACGGTGATCTCCAACGGTTATGACCTGTCGCGCTACGCGCCTGACGCGCAGGCCGGAGCGCGTATGCGGCAGCATTGGAATGTGCCGGCGGACGCGCCGCTGATCGGCTGCGTGGCGCGCTGGGATCCGCTCAAGGACCACGCCAACCTGCTGCGCGCGGTGGCCGCGCTGGTGCGCGACGGCCGCGATGCGGGCCTGCGCTGCGTGCTGGTGGGGCGCGGCATGACCGGCGAGAACGCCGAGCTGGCCGCCTTGATCGAACGGCTGGGCCTGGCCGAGCGTATCGTGCTGGCCGGCCCCAGCGACGATGTGCCGGCGGTGATGAACGGCCTGGACGTGCACGTGCTGTCCAGTTGCGCGGAAGGCTTTCCCAACGTGGTGGCCGAAGCCATGGCCTGCTCCGCCTATTGCGTGGTGACGGACGTGGGCGACGCCGCCTTCATCGTCGGCGAGACGGGCATCGTGGTGCCGCCCGAGCAGCCCGAGGCCCTGGCGCGCGGCATCGAGGCCGGGCTGGGCGAGGTGGCCGCGCGCGGCGGCCGTCGGGCCGGCGAGGCGGGGCGCGCGCGGGTGCTGGCCAATTTCAGCCTCGCGCGCATGGTCGAGCAATACATCGCGGTGTGGCGCCGCATTTCTGGAGATCAGGCATGAGCGCCGGACGTCGCTTGCTGTTCGTGGTCAACAATCCGGCGTTCTTCATGTCGCATCGCCTGCCCGTGGCCCTGGCCGCGCAGCGCGCCGGCTATGACGTGCACGTGGCCACCATGGACGGGCCGGCCGTGGCCGATATCCAGGCCCTGGGCATGACGCACCACGCCATTCCCATGACGCGCAGCGGCAAGCATCCGTTGCAGGAGCTGGGCACCCTGCTGGCGCTGATCCGTCTGTTCCGCCGCCTGCGGCCGCAGGTGGTGCATCTGGTGACGATCAAGCCGGTGCTGTATGGCGGCATCGCCGCGCGCCTCGCCCGGGTGCCGGGCATGGTCGCGGCGATTTCCGGCCTGGGGTTCGTGTTCCTGTCGAACTCGTTGAAGATGCGGCTCGTGCGCGCCGTGGTGGCGCGCCTGTACCGGATCGCGCTGGGGCATGGCAACAGCCGGGTGATTTTCCAGAATGCGAGCGACCGGGATCTGTTGAAATCCCTGGGGGCCGTGCGCGACGAACAGGTCGTGATGATCCGCGGGGCCGGGGTGGATCTGGCTGAGTACCGGGCATCGCCCGAGCCGCCCGAGCCGCCGGTCGTCGTCACCATGGTGGCGCGCCTGCTGCGCGACAAGGGCGTGAATGAATTCGTTGAGGCGGCGCGGCTGCTGCGCGCGCGCGGCGTGCCCGTGTCCATGCGCCTGGTGGGCGGCGTGGACGCGGGCAATCCCGCCTCGGCGACCCCGCAGGATGTCGAGGCGTGGCAGACGGAGGGCTGTGTCCAGGCCCTGGGCGAACGCAGCGACGTGCCGGCGCTTTACGCTGCCTCGCATATCGCGGTGCTGCCGTCCTATCGCGAGGGGCTGCCGAAGTCGCTGATCGAGGCGGCGGCCTGCGGACGGGCCGTGGTCACGACCGACGTGCCTGGCTGCCGCGATGCGATCGAACCGGGCAAGACTGGCCTGCTTGTGCCGGTGCGCGACGCCGGCGCGCTGGCGGACGCAATCGCCCGGCTGGCGGCCGATCCGGCGCTGCGCCACGCGATGGGCGCGACGGGACGCGCCCTGGCCGAGCGCGAATTCAATATCGAGCGCGTGGCGCGCATACACGTCGATCTATACGACGCATTGAGCGCTTGATGAACGGCCGGGCGCGTTGCGCGCCCGGCTATGGGCAGCGGCGGGTCAGGAGTGCCGCGCGATCGCGTCGATCCAGTAGCGGGTGGAGGGATCCTGCTGCTCGGCCTGGGGCGACGGCGCGTCCAGTTCGCGGATGATGCCGCGAGCCAGCGCCTTGCCGAATTCCACGCCCCATTGGTCGAAGGGATTGATGCCCCAGATCACGCCCTGCGAGAACACCTTGTGCTCGTAGAGCGCCAGCAGCGCGCCCAGCGTATAGGCTTCCAGGCGCGGCAACACGATCAGCGAGGACGGCCGGCCGCCGGGATGCACCAGGTGCATCGCCAGGATGCGGGCGCGGTCGGGGTCGCTTTCCTTGGCCGAGGTCTCGGCCAGCGCTTCCTCGAAGGTCTTGCCGCGCAGCAGCGCCGAACGCTGCGCCAGGCAGTTGGCGATCAGCAGTTCGTGATTGCGCGCATAGGCGTGATCTGGCTGCTCGCACAGGATGAAATCCACCGGCGCGCCGGCGGCGTCCTGGTGCAGCCATTGAAAGAATGTATGCTGGCAGTCCGTGCCCGGCATGCCCCAGACAGCAGGCCCGGTCGGCATGCCGACGGGACTGCCGTCGGCCGTGGCGACCTTGCCCAGCGATTCCATTTCCAGCTGCTGCGCCCAGGGCACCAGATGGTGCAGGCGCGAGTCGTAGGGAGAGATGACCAGCGAGTCATAACCCAGCACGTTGCGGTTCACCACGCCGGCGAGCGCCAGCTGCAGTGGCGCGTTCTCGGTGGCGGGCGCGTTGCGGAAATGTTCGTCCATGGCCGCCGCGCCTGCCAGCAGCTGGTCGAAGGTGTCATTGCCCAGCGCCAGCGCCACGGGCAGGCCGATGGCCGACCACAGTGAATAGCGGCCGCCCACCCAGTCCCAGATCTGGAAGATATGGTCGGGAGAAATGCCCAGGTTCAACGCCGCCTCGACGTTGGCGGTGATGGCCACGACCTGCTTGATCGGGTCGGCCACGCCCGCGTCCCGCAGCCAGTTCATGGCGACTTCGGCATTCGCCAGCGGTTCGGTGGTGGTGAAGGACTTGGAGGCGACGATCACCAGCGTGTCGTGCGGATCCAGCCGGCTCATGGCGTCGGCGACGGAGTGTGAGTCCACGTTCGAGGCGAAGCGCACCTCGCGCCGAGCGCCTCCGTGACGCAGCGCGCGTGTGATCAGCCTTGGGCCCCAATCGCTGCCGCCGATGCCCAGGTGCAGCACGCTGGAATAGCGGCCAGCGGCGTCGGCGTCGCGCACGAACTGGCGCACGCGATCTCGTTCGGACTGCACGGCGTGCGCGACCATCGCGGGCGGAACGCCGGCGCGCAGCGCCGTGTGCCAGGCGGGGCGTCGTTCTGTCCAGTTGGCGTTGCCCCCGTCGAACAGCCGCGCGCGCGCCTCCTCGAAGTCCTGCTGCCGCAGCAGGGCGTCGGCCGCTTGCGCCAGTTCGGATGATTGGGCCTGGGCGCTGAGGTCCAGTCGCAATCCGGGAGCATCGATGACTCGCAGTCGCTCTCCGCTGCGCGAGGCGCTGCGGGCGGCTGCGGCGAAGGTCTTCCAGGCGGGGCTGTCGGGCAGTGACATGGGGCTTGATTCTAGAATGGCAGGACGGCTTCTGGCGCCAGTTTGGCCAGTTCGCGTCGGAAATCGGCTTGGATGCGGGCCAGCGCCTCGGCGCTCTGCGCCTCGAAACGCAGCACCACCACTGGCGTGGTATTCGACGGGCGCGCCAGCCCGAAACCGTCCGGATACTCGGCGCGCACGCCGTCGATGGTGACGACCCGGCTTGCGCCAGGGAACTGGCCGTGGTCCTGCAGTGCGCGCACCAGCGTGAACGGCTGGCCTTCCTCCATCTCCAGCTTCAGTTCCGGGGTGGACACATCTTGCGGCAGGGCTTCGAGCGGCGCGCAGGCGTCGGCGTGGCGCGACACGATTTCCAGCAGGCGCGCGCCGGTGTACAGGCCGTCGTCGAAGCCGTACCAGCGTTCCTTGAAGAAGATGTGGCCGCTCATCTCGCCGGCCAGCGGCGCGCCGGTTTCCGCGAGCTTGGCCTTGACCAGGGAATGGCCGGTCTTCCACATCATCGGCTGGCCGCCGGCGGCCTGTACCGACAGGCCCACATGCCGGCTGCATTTCACGTCGTAGATGATGGTGGCGCCGGGGTTGCGGTCCAGCACGTCGCGCGCGAACAGCACCAGCTGGCGGTCGGGCCAGATGATCTGGCCGGACTTCGTGACCACGCCCAGCCGGTCGCCGTCGCCGTCGAAGGCCAGGCCCAGTTCACAGTCGGTATTGGCCACGCAGTCGATCAGGTCGCGCAGGTTCTTGGGTTCGGCGGGATCGGGATGGTGATTGGGAAAGGTGCCGTCCACATCGCAGAACAGCTCGGTCACGTCGCAGCCGAGCGCGCGGAACAGCTGCGGCGCCACGGCGCCAGCCACGCCATTGCCGCAGTCGATGGCGATCTTCATGGGGCGGGCGAGTTTCACGCCGCTGGCCACGCGTGCGACATAGGCCTGCACCAGGTCCAGTTGCCGGCGCGTGCCAGGATGCGCGGCGACGGGCGCCGCGCCGCCGTTCATGACGCGCGCGAGTTCCTGCACGTCCTCGCCATACAGGGCGCGGCCGCCCATCATCATCTTGAAGCCGTTGTACTTGGGCGGGTTGTGGCTGCCGGTGATGGCCACGCCCGAACCGGTCTGCATGGTGTGCGCGGCGAAATACACCAGCGGCGTGGGCACCTGGCCGATATCGAGCGTATCGATGCCTTGTTCCAGCATGCCTTCCTGCAGCGCCGTCGACAGCATTTCGCTGCTGAGCCGGCCGTCGCGACCCACGACCAGCGTCTGGATGCCGGCCTCGCGGGCGCGTATCGCCAGCGCCGCGCCCAGCGCGCGGGCGAAGCCGGCGTCGATCAGATCGGGCACGGTGCCGCGGATGTCGTAGGCCTTGAATACCGAAGCGGGGAATGGCGTGGTGGCGCCCATGCGGGATCCTTTGGCGGCGGGAAGGCCTAGGGGAAATCCCTGGCTTCGGTGCCGCAAAATCAATATGGTGTGTAAAAAAGGGATTATCGCGCAATTCTGGGGGGGCATGCCCGCTGCGTTCACAGCAGGCCGGGGCCTGGAGATCGACGCAAGAGTGTTGGAATCAGTCCTTTTTCCTCCTTCGGCCGACAGCGCCGTCGGACTGCGCCGCGGGCGCCGTCGCCGATGCCCGTCATCCGAAGGTGATACGCTTGCCATGCAAGCAGAAAGACCGGGAGGGGCCTATGGCTGCAAAAGTTTCCACAGTCATATCTTCGGGCGGCGCCAGAAACCGGCGCGGACCGCCCACGGACCACGCCGGACCCGCGGCCGGACGCGAGCGCCGGCTGGACATCCATGTCGTGGTGCCGCCGGGCGGCGACCCCCTGACGGGCCGTGCCTGGGAGCGCAGCGTCTGGCGCGAGGCGCGCGTGCTGATCGCCGAATGTCCGGCGCCGCACCTGCCCGCGTCGATGGAAAGCGCGCTGCGGGCGGTGGCCGCCAGCGTGGCGCGCGACCGTGGCTGGCAGGGCATGGGCACCGTGGCGTTTTCGCTGGATGACCGCAGCGGCGTGTTCCGGGTGCTGTGCGCCCAGGCCACGCCCCTGTCGGGCGCGGCGGTGGCCGATTGCGAACCTGTCGCCGCGCATGCGCTCGAACTGCGCATCGACGGTGGCGGGGACCGCCATGCGCCGTGCACACGCCTGCTGGTGTGTGGGGTGACGCGCGGAGACGCCCTGCGGCGCGCCTATCGGGCCTTGTCGGAAATGCCCGGCCCGGTCGCGGTGGACAGGGGGTTCCTGATGAATCTCATCGCTTCGCGGGCCTTCTGCTCGGGTCTGACCGGCACGCGGCTGGATCAGGCGGTAGGCTAGACGTCGGGCGCGCCCCTACAATATCCGCATGTCTTCCGAACCGCGTCTGGACCCGTGCCAGGCGCTCGACCTTGCGCGGCGCCCCATGACCCTGCTCAGCGAACTGCAGTCCCTGCTTGGACCCTCCCACGTGCTGACCGGCGCCGATGCCGACGGCTATGTGCAGGACTGGCGCCGCCGCTATCGCGGCGCGGCGCTGGCGGCGGTACGCCCCGGCAGCACGGATGAAGTGGCTGGCGTGGTCCGGCTGTGCCTGCGTCACGGCGTTCCGGTGGTGCCCCAGGGCGGCAACACCGGCCTGTGCGGCGGCGCCACGCCTGACGCATCGGGATCGGCGGTCGTGCTGTCCACCGCCAGGCTGAACCGCGTGCGGGCGCTGGATACCGACAACGACACCATCACCGTCGAGGCCGGTTGCGTGCTGCAGGCCGTCCAGGAAGCGGCGGCGGTGGCGGGCCGGCTGTTTCCGCTCAGTCTCGCGGCCGAGGGCAGCTGCACCATCGGCGGCAACCTGGCCACGAACGCCGGCGGCACGCAGGTGCTGCGCTATGGCAATACGCGGGATCTTGCGCTGGGGCTGGAGGTCGTTACTGCCGACGGCGAGGTCTGGAACGGCCTGCGCGGCCTGCGCAAGGACAATACCGGCTACGACCTGCGCGATCTGTATATCGGCAGCGAAGGCACATTGGGCATCATCACCGCCGCAACGCTGAAGCTGTATCCGCGCCCGGTGGCATCCTGCACGGCGCTGCTCACGCTGAGCGGCATCGATGACGCGGTGGAGCTGCTGTCGCGCGCCCGCGCCGGCTTCGGCGCATCGCTGACCGGCTTCGAGCTGATGAGCGGCGCCTGCCTGCAGGCCGTGGTGCGATTGTTTCCGCAGCAGCGCCTGCCTTTCGAAGGGGATTCCGCCGCCGCGCCCTGGTTCGCGCTGCTGGAGCTGTCCGATAGCGAAAGCGAGCAGCATGCACGCGAGCGTTTCGAGGCGGTGCTGGGAGCGGCCATCGAGGATGGACTGGTCAGCGACGCGGCCATCGCCGCCAACGTGGCCCAGAGCAAGGCGCTCTGGCATCTGCGCGAGAGCATCCCGCTGGCCGAGGCCGAGCTGGGCAAATCCGTCAAGCACGATGTCTCGATCCCGATTTCCGCCATCGCCGGCTTTGTGGACAAGACCAACGCGCTGCTGCAGGCGCGCTTTCCCGGCGTGAGGCACGTGATCTTCGGCCATCTGGGCGACGGCAATCTGCATTACAACGTGGCCAATGCGGCCGGGCAGACCGAGGCCGAGCTGCTGGCGCTGCAGGGCGAGATCTATGGCGTGGTGCATGACAGCGTCCACGCGCATGCGGGCTCCATCAGCGCCGAGCATGGGGTGGGACAGCTCAAGCGCGACGAACTGCCGCGCTACAAGAGCGCGATCGAACTCGGGCTGATGCGCCGCATCAAGCGCGCCCTGGATCCGCAAGGCCTGATGAACCCGGGTAAGGTCCTGCAGGACTAGGGCCGGGCGGTCGGGAAAACTCAAACTCCAAGGCCGGATGTTCCGGCGGAATTGACCAGGAGGACAGCATGGCGGCAGGTCCCGCAGCGGGGGCGAACCATCGGGTGCTGATCGTCGAGGACGACAGCATCATCGCAGGCAACCTGTACACCTTTCTGGAGGCGCGCGGCTTTCTGCCCGATGCCGCCTACAGCGGGCCGGCCGCGCTCAAGCGCCTGGGCGAGCAGCGTTTCGACGCGGTCATCCTGGATATCGGCCTGCCCGGCATGGACGGCAACGCGGTGCTGCACACCCTGCGGACCGAACTGCGCCAGGCCGTGCCGGTGCTGGTGCTGACGGCGCGCGACAGCCTGGAGGATAAGCTGGCCGGTTTTTCGCATGGCGCCGACGACTACCTGACCAAGCCCTTCGCGCTCCTCGAGGTCGAGGCGCGCCTGCTGGCGCTGATCCAGCGCGCCCGGGGCAACACCGTGAACACGCTGCGGGAGTTCGGGACCTTGCGGTACGACACGCGCAGTCGCGAGTTGTCCGTTGGCGGCGTGCCGGTGCACCTGACCCGCAAGGCGGCCGTCATCATGGAAGTGTTGTTGCGCGATCCGGGCCGGGTGGTCTCGCGCGAGGAACTGGAATCCGCGCTGTGGGGCGGCGAACCGCCGTCCTCGGATGCCCTGCGCAGCCAGGTGCATCTGCTGCGCCGCGCGCTGGCGGATGCGGGCTTCGACGGCATCCAGACCATGCACGGAACGGGCTGGCGCCTGGTTCTGCCGGGAGAAGACGCGTGAACGCCGCTGGCGGCGTAGGCCGGGCGCCGATCGCCGGGCAGCCGTTGCCGGAGGATCGGCGATGAGCAGGGGCGGCAGCGGCACGCTGACCCAGCGAGTGGTGTGGGCCTTGACCGGGACGGTCGCGCTGTTCGTGACGGCCCTGGCCTTGCTGGCCTACCTGACGTTCGACCAGATGGAAGACGATCTGGTCAACGACATTCTCAATACCGAGATGGACCGGCTGGTGCAGCATGCGCGCGTCAGCGACGAATTCCTGCCTCGGCGCGGACCGCGCGTGCTGGGCGGCTCCATGCGCGCCTGGCTTCAATCGGACGGCCAGCCGCCGGCCGGCATTCCCAAGGAACTCCTGGGCCTGGAAAATGGCATGCACCTGATCGAGCCAGGGCCCTATACCTGGCATGTGATGGTGGCAGACACCGGCGGCGGCAAGGTCTACCTGCTCTACGATGCGACCGAAAACGAGGAGCGGGTGCATGATTTCGGCCTGATCGTGCTGGGCGTGGGGGCGATCTGCGTGGTCGGCGCCTATGCGCTGTCAAGGCGGGTGGCCGCCGTCGCGGCCGGGCCGCTGCTCGACCTGACCGACCGGCTGTCGACCTGGGCGCCCGGATCTCCGGACCTGGCCGTGACGCGTGACGACGAGGCGGGCAGGCTGATCGAAGCGTTCAACCGCATGCAGAACCAGGTGGACAGGTCGATCGCGCGCGAGCGCGAGTTCGCCGGCAACCTGAGCCACGAGGTCCGCACGCCCCTGGCCGCCATTCGTTCCGACAGCGAGCTGATGCTGCTGACGCAGGTCCTGACGCCCGACCAGCGGCAGCGCCTGGCGCGCATCGTGGACAACGTCGACGACGTGGTCGTCTGTCTGGAAAGCGCCCGCGCCATGGCGCGCGATCAGCTTCGGCCGCCCGAACCCGTGGATCTGGCGCAGTGCATGGCCGATGCCTGGCGCGGCCATGAGGCGCAGGCCGACCTGGCGGACCTGTGGCTGGACAACCGGATCCCCGAAGGGCATGTATTGATCCTGGATCGCTATGCCTTGCTGACCGTGCTGCGCAATCTGGTGCGCAATGCCATCGAGCATGCCGCGCCGGCCACGCTGATGGCCAGTCTGACCGGGGATGGCGCGCTGGCGCTGCGCGACGACGGCAAGGGCATAGACGAGGCCGACCTGCCTTTCCTCTTCCGCCGCTATTTCAGTGGTCGGCTGCGGGACGCCGGCGGCCTGGGACGGGACGAAACCGCCCATGGACTGGGCCTGGCGATCGCCAAGCGCGTCTGCGACATGCAGGGCTGGACGCTGACGGTGGAGTCGTCCAGGACGGGGCCGGCTCGTGGCACCTGCTTCTTGCTCCGCTTCAAGGACGAATCGGCACGGGTGTGACGCGGATTTCACGATTCTTCGACTGTGGCCTGTCTACACTGCGCCGTTGAGTCCATCTTGCGCCTTGCCGCAATTCTGTCATGCCCACTCTTCCCACGCCCGAGCCGCGCGGGCCGTCCAGGACGGCCTATCTGCTGACGCATGTGCTGGGCGTGCCGGCGCTGCTGGCCTGCCTGGCGTGGTGGATCAATGCGTCCGGGCTGGACATGACGATCGCCCGTACCCTGTTCGACCCGGCGATCGACGATTTCCCCCTGCATACCTCGCGCTGGCTGGAGCTTATCGGCCACCGTATGGTGCTGGCCCTGCCCATCGGCGTGGGCCTGGGCGCGGTGGGCGTGGCGCTGGTCGCCTCCAGGGTGCCGGCCTGGAAGCCGGCGCGCGGGGTCGCCCTGGCCGTGGCGGCGACCTGCCTGCTGGGCCAGCTGGCGGTGAGCCAGCTCAAGCACTACACGACACTGCCGCGCCCCTACGACCTGGAGACGCTGGGCGGCTATACGCCGTATCCGCTGCATTGGTGGACCTGGGTGCGAGCCCGGGCGGGCGGTGCATTGCCCAGCGGGCACGCCGGCGCGGGCTATGCCATGCTGAGCCTGTATTTCGCCGGCTGGGCGCTGGGGCGGCCGGCCTGGCGTTGGGGCGGGCTGGCCCTGGGGTTGGGCGCGGGCCTGGGGTTTTCCGCAGTCCGCGTACTGCAAGGCGCGCACTTCCTGAGCCAGACCGTGTGGTCGGCGGCCCTGCTGTGGTTCCTGGGGGCGGTGGTGTTCTATCCGCTGATCGCCGGGCGCGGCCGTCTGGTGGGGGCCTCGGGGCAGGGCCGGCGGTATGCCGGCATGGTGGCCGACCGGCGCGAAAAAGCGGGCACCTAGGCGGTCGGCCTGATCGTCATCGCATGATTTCCGGCACCGTATAATCGCCGGGACTTCTCATCGCGAGCCACCGCAGGCAGACTCCTCCGGATGAATGCACCCGCCGATATCCCCGCCCCGCTGCCGCGTCGGCCACGCAATCTGGCCCAGGGCCTGGTCGAGAGCTTTTCCGAACGCATTCGCGGCGGCCAGATCCGGCCCGGCGAGAAACTGCCCACCGAATCCGAGCTGATGCGGCAATTCGGCGTCAGCCGCACGGTGGTGCGTGAAGCGCTGTCGCGCTTGCAGGCCTCGGGCCTGGTCGAAACCCGTCACGGCGTGGGCACCTATGCGCTGGAGCCGAGCGGCGGCGATGATTTCCGCATCGATCCGGCCGACATCGCCACGTCGCGCGATGTGATGGTGCTGCTGGAACTGCGCATCTGCCTGGAAAGCGAGGCCGCCGGCCTGGCCGCGGCGCGGCGCAGCCCGGCGCAGCTCGACGCCATGCGGCAGGCGCTGGATGCCTTCCTGCAGGCGCTGGACGGCGACGGCGACACCATCACGCCCGATTTTCAGTTTCACCTGCTGATCGCCCAGGCCACCGAGAATCGCTATTTCGCCGATCTCATGTCTCACCTGGGCTCGGCCATCATTCCGCGCACCCGCATCAATGCCGCCCGTTTCGCCCAGGAAGGTCGGGCCGTCTACCTGGCGCGCGTGCAGCGGGAACACGAGGATATCTACGGCGCGATCCTGCGCCAGGACGCCGAAGCCGCCCGGGCCGCCATGCGCACGCACCTCGGCAACAGCCGCGAGCGCCTGCGCCGCGCGCAATAGAACGTCGAAAGAGCGCCATCCCGATCTTGCGGTGGGTCATTAGAGCCAATACGATGTCGTACAACTCAGGGGCCACGGCCAGGGCTGTGAGGCCCGTGGCGACGCTCGCCAACGGCTGAAGCCGGATTGCGTTACGCTTGGCCCGTTTTCATTTCCCTACGGCGGGACGGCATGGCTTTGCCTATCAGATACAGCGGCGCGGACGGTTCCGCTCGGACCTCGATCGCGACCCGGAGGGCCGCCTGATGCGCCGCCTGACCCTGAGATTCATCCTGGCGGTGCTGGCGTTGCTGACGCTCAGCCGCCTGGGCCTGGCTTTCTGGCAATGGGACCGCGTGCAGGCCGCCGGCGGCCTGGCCCCGCTGCTGGTCGGCGGGCTGCGCATCGATGTGTGCCTGCTGTCCATGGTGATCGCGCTGCCCGCGGTGTTCTCGCCGTGGTTCGGCCACCGCGCCTGGGCCGCGCGCGCGACCGCCTGGTGGTTCCGCGTCTGGTGGATGCTGTACGTGCTGCTGGAAGTTTCCACGCCGCAGTTCATCGCCGAATACGACACGCGCCCGAACCGCCTGTACTTCATCTATTTGCTGAACCCGAAGGAAGTCGGGGCCATGCTGTGGCAGGGCTACAAGGGCGTGCTGCTGGCCGCGCTGGTCGTGTTGCTGGTGGCGGCCTGGCTGTCGGTCAGGCTGTTCCCGACGCGGGTGCGCGATCCGTTCATGTCCTGGTGGAAGCGGCCGCTGGCCTCGCTGCTGATCCTGGCGCTGGTGGTGCTGGGCGCGCGCGGCACGCTGGAGCATCGCCCCATCAACCCGGCCAAGGTGGCCTACAGCTCGGATTCGTTGATGAACGCGCTGGCGCTCAATTCGCTGTACAGCGTGTTCGACGCCGCGTACCGCATGCGCGACGAGCGTTCGTCGGCGGCCATGTACCCGAAGATGGCGGTGGACGAGATGAACGCCATCGTGCGAGCCAAGGCCGGCATGGAAGGCCCGCCGCTGGATCCGCGCTATCCCAGCCTGCACGAGCAGAAGGCCAGCGTGCGCCGCGACAAGCCGCTCAATCTGGTCATCATCCTGCAGGAAAGCCTGGGCGCGCAGTATGTCGGCAGCCTGGGCGGGCGCGACCTCACGCCCAACATCGACCGGCTGGGCAAGGAAGGCTGGATGTTCCACCGGGCCTACGCCACCGGCACGCGCTCGGTGCGCGGCATCGAGGCCGTGACCGCGGGCTTTCTGCCCAGCGTGGCCGACGCGGTGGTGAAGCTGCCGCGCTCGCAGACCGGCTTCTTCACGCTGGCGCAGGTGCTGGGCAAGCATGGCTACCAGTCGCGCTTCGTGTATGGCGGCGAGGCGCACTTCGACAATATGCGCGCCTTCTTCCTGGGCAATGGTTTCAACGAGGTGGTGGACCGTCCCAAGTTCGTGAATCCGGTGTTCGAGGGATCCTGGGGCGCGTCCGACGAGGACATGTTCAATCAGGTCGATCGGCTGCTGCGCGCGGACGGCGACAAGCCGGTGTTCACGCTGGCCTTCTCGGTCAGCAACCATTCGCCGTGGGAATACCCCGCCGGTCGCATCCAGCCGGTGGGCGATCCCGCCAGCGTGGACAACACCGTGCGCTACGCCGACTGGGCGCTGGGGCAGTTCTTCGATAAGGCGCGCCAGGCGCCGTACTGGAACAACACCGTGTTCCTGGTGATCGCCGACCATGATTCGCGCGTCTACGGCTCCATTCCCGTGCCGGTGAGGCATTTCCAGATTCCCGCGCTGATCCTGGGCGCTGGCATCGCGCCGCGCCAGGACGAGCGGCTGGTCAGCCAGATCGACATGGGTCCCACGCTGCTGTCGCTGATCGGGCTGGACAACGTCAATCCCATGCTGGGCGCCGACCTGACGCAGCGCGATCCGAACCGCGCGCTGATGCAGTACGCCGACAACTTCGGTTATTTGCAGGGTGACAAGCTGCTGGTGCTGGAGCCGGCCAAGGCGCCGCGCGAATTCAGGTATCGCGCCGCCCCGGTCGGACAGGACGAGACCTATGAACCGGTGGAGCCGGTGGACGAGGCGCTGTCCAAGGAGGCGCTGGCGCACGCGCTATGGGCCAGCTGGGTCTACCGCGAGGAAAAATACCGTCTGCCTTGATTTCCCCCCGATGGCGCCTGAGACCGGCTTGATTCTGCGCAAGCCGGCCGCGGGCGCACCCTCGCACACTGGCGCTCATGACTTTTCCTGATCCTCTTCCCGATCCGGCGCCCGCCCGCGCCGCGGATGCGCCCGAAGCCTCCGAGGCATCCGCATCCCGGCCGGCCGCGCGGCGGCATCGCCCCTGGCCGGTGCCGCGCGGCCGCCTGGCATGGCTGACCGGCGCGATCAGCACGCTGTTGCTGGTCGCCAGCACGCTGTTCTGGTGCCTGCTGCTGTTTCCCCTGGCCCTGCTGAAGCTGCTGCTGCCTTTCGCGGCGGTCCGACGGCGCATCGATCCGCTGCTCAACGGCATCGCCACGGCCTGGGTCAGCTGCCACAGCTGCTGGTTCGAGCGCATCCAGCGCGCGCCCTGGGACGTGCAGGGCAATACCGGCCTGCGTTACGCGGACTGGTATCTGGTCAATTGCAATCACCAGTCCTGGGTGGACATCTTCGTGCTGCAAGCCACGTTGAACCGGCGCATTCCGCTGCTGAAGTTTTTTCTCAAGCAGCAGCTCATCTACGTGCCGGTGATAGGGCTGGCGTGGTGGGCGCTGGATTTCCCGTTCATGAAGCGCCACGGCAAGGCCGATCTGCGCCGCAATCCGGCCCTGGGACGGCAGGACCAGGAAGCCGCCCGGCGCGCGTGCGAGAAGTTCTCGCTGGTGCCTACCAGCGTGATGATCTTCGCCGAAGGCACCCGGTTTTCAGAGGCCAAGCGCGATGCCCAGGGAGCGCCGTACCGCCATCTGCTCAAGCCCAAGGCAGGCGGGATGGCGGTGGCGCTCAACGCCATGGGCGCGCGCTTCCGTTCGATGATCGACGTCACCATCGCCTATCCGGATGGAGCGCCCAGCTTCTGGGACCTGGCTTGTGGCCGCGCGGGCGCGGTGCGGGTGCGCATGCGCCAGCTGCCCGTGCCGCAGGCATTCTGCGAAGCCGACTATAGTCGCGACAAGGCCTTCCGCGCGGAATTCCACCACTGGCTGGGCCAGCAGTGGCAGGCCAAGGACGAGGAAATCGAGGCCTTGACGGCGCGGGACGCCGTCACGCCTCGATCCTGATGGCCCGCGCCGCTTACGCGCGCGCCGGCAGCACCGTGCCCGCGCTCTCGCCGAAGCCGATGCGCGGATAGCCTGCCTTCACGCATTCGGCGCGCATGAGGATTTGGTCGCCGTCCTGCAGGAAGGTGCGCTTCTCGCCCCACGGCAGCTCGATCGGCGTCTTGCCGCCCTGGGTCAGCTCCAGCAGCGAGCCGGCCTCGGCGGGCAGCGGGCCGGACAGCGTGCCGGTGCCCAGCATGTCGCCCGGTTGCAGGTTGCAGCCGTTGACCGTGTGGTGCGTGATCAGCTGCGCCACGTTCCAGTAGGCGTCGCGGAAGTTGCTGGCCGACAGCGGCGCCGGCGCCTGCTTTTCGGCGCGCGACTTCTCGGTGGTCAGCAGCACCTGCATGCGCACGTCGAAGGCGCCCTTGGCGCGGTTCGCGTCCGAGGACAGGTAGGGCATGGGCTGCGGGTCGGACGCGGCGCGGTTCCACTGCGTGCGGAACGGCTCCAGCGCTTCCATGGTCACGATCCACGGCGAGATCGTCGAGGCGAAGTTCTTGGCCAGGAAGGGGCCCAGCGGCTGGTATTCCCAGGCCTGGATGTCGCGCGCCGACCAGTCGTTCAGGATGCACAGGCCGAACACATGCGATTCGGCGTCGGCCAGCGCGATGCGGTCGCCCTGGGCGTTGCCGGTACCGACGAAGATGCCCAGTTCCAGTTCATAGTCCAGGCGCGAGCAGGGGCCGAATTGCGGCGCCTCGCCTTCGTTCAGCGGGCGGGTCTGGCCGACCGGGCGCGCGAACTTCTGGTCCACGCCGATGCTGGAGGCGCGCCCGTGATAGCCGATGGGCACCCACTTGTAGTTCGGCAGCAGGGGATTGTCGGGACGGAACTGCTTGCCCACGGCGGTGGCGTGGTGCAGCGAGATATAGAAGTCGGTGTAGTCGCCGATGCGGGCGGGCGTGGCGTACTCGGCGTCGGCCTGGGCCACCAGCAGCGGCTCGATGGTCGCGCGCAGCGCGGCGCCTTCGCGCAGGGCGCGCGACAGCGCCAGGCGCAGCGCGCTCCAGTGCGGCTGGCCCAGCGCCATCAGCGCGTTCAGGCTGTCGCCCGTGCAGGCGGCCAGCGCTTCGGCGGCCTTGTCCTCGAAGGGTTTTTGGGCGGCCAGCGCGGCCAGGTCCAGGATCTGGTCGCCGATCGCGACGCCGGGGCGAAAGGCTTCCTGCGAGCCCTTGCGGCGGAACGACGCGTAGGGCAGGTTCTGCACCGGGAAATCCGTGGTCGCGCTGTTGGCGCTGGCGATCCAGCTCTTCAGGGACGGGTCGTGGGTTTCGTTGATCGTCGTGCTCATGGTCGGGATGTCTCTTGCGATGTGGTTATGGGTGGGGCCGGGCGGTGGAAAATCCAAAAGCCAAACGGCGATGAGCTTGCGCTCATCGCCGCGGGCGCGCGAGGCGGTGCCTGCGCGTTACGCCTTGCTCGGATCGAAGTGCTTCTTGATGCCCTGCCAGCAGCGGTAGTAGTCGCCCTGCAATTCTACCGAGGCCAGGGCCTGGGCGGTCGGGCGGATCACGCGGCGCGTCTCGAACATGAAGGCCATGGTGTCGCGGATGTAATGCGCCACGCTGGTGTCGGCGTGCGAGGCTTTTTCAAAGGTCTCGGCGTCCGGGCCGTGGCCGCTCATGCAGTTGTGCAGGCTGGCGCCGCCGGGCGCGAAGCCGTCGGCCTTGGCATCGTACACGCCCTGGATCAGGCCCATGAATTCGCTGGCGATGTTGCGGTGGAACCAGGGCGGACGGAAGGTGTTTTCCATCGCCAGGATGCGCGGCGGGAAGATGGCGAAGTCCATGTTGGCCGTGCCCGGGGTGTCGGACGGGGCGGTCAGCACCGTGAAGATCGACGGATCGGGATGGTCGTAGCTGATCGAGCCGATGGTGTTGAAGTTGCGCAGGTCGTACTTGTAGGGCGCGTGCGTGCCGTGCCAGGCCACCACGTCCAGCGGCGAATGGCCGATGGACGCGCGCCAGAAGCCGCCGGTGAACTTGGCGATCAGCTCGAAGTCGCCTTCCACGTCTTCATACCAGGCCACGGGCGTTTTGAAGTCGCGCGAGTTGGCCAGGCAGTTCGAGCCGATCGGGCCCAGTTCCGGCAGGCGCAGCGCCGCGCCGAAGTTCTCCAGCATGTAGCCGCGCGCAGTGTCGTCGAGCAGCTCGACGCGGAAGCGCACGCCGCGCGGGATGACCGCGATCTCCAGCGGTTCCAGGTCGATCAGGCCCAGCTCGGTGGCAAGGCGCAGGCGGCCTTGTTGCGGCACCAGCATCAGCTCGCCGTCGGCGTTGTAGAAATAGCGGCCCTTCATGCTTCGGTTGGCCGCGTACAGGTGGATGCCCACGCCGCCTTGCTCGTCGGGGCCGCCGTTGCCGCCGAAGGTCTTCACGCCGTCGAGGAAGTCGGTGGGCGCGGTCGGGATCGGCAGCGGGCTCCAGCGCAGCTGGTTGGGCGTGACGGGGCCTTCGCCGAAGGTGCTCAGCCAGCCTGCGGCGCCGTCATGGCGCTCAAACGGCTTGTGCTGCGCGCCGGGGCGGATCCGGTACAGCCAGGAACGGCGGTTCTCGGCGCGCGGCGCGGTGAAGGCGGTGCCGGACAGCTGTTCGGCGTACAGGCCGTAGGGGCACTGCTGCGGCGAGTTGCGGCCTTGAGGCAGGGCGCCGGGCAGCGCCTCGGTGGCGCAGTCGTTGCCAAAGCCGGTCTGGTATTGCAGTTCCATGGAATCCTCCTGGTGGCGGCGCGCGGTGCATGGCCGCGCGGTCCGGACTATCGTGATCGATACGCCATTTTCGGAAAAATCTCCCCATTGGGCTACGAGAATGTAAAAATAGGGACTATAAATTTTGTGAATAGTAGGGGGCATGATGGCCGGCTTGCGCGACGTGGACCTGAATCTGCTGCTGCTGTTCCAGCATCTGCTGGAGGACCGCAACATCTCTTCCGTCGCGCGCCGGCTGGACCTGTCCCAGCCCGCCGTCAGCAATGCCTTGCGCCGCCTGCGGCAGGCGTTCGGCGACGAGCTGTTCGTGCGCACCGCCCAGGGCATGCAGCCCACGCCGCGCGCGCAGCGCCTGGCAGGGCCGGTGAGCGAGGCGCTGGCGCTGCTGGCCGGGGCCTTGCAGGATCAGGACGCCTTCGATCCGGCCGCCAGCATGCGGCGCTTCCGCGTGGCCATGACGGACGTGGGCGAGATCCATTTCATGCCTCGCCTGATCGAGGTCTGCGCCCAGGTCGCGCCGCAGGCGCGCATCGATTCGGTGCGCATGCAGGGCGCGGAGCTGGCGCGGGAGATGGAGGCCGGGCGCGTGGACCTGGCCATCGGCGCGTTCGACGACATGGGGGCGGGCGTGATGCAGCGCATGCTGTTCCGGCAGGGCTATGCCACGCTGTTCCGCCAGGCCCATCCCACGGCGCACGCCGGCATGGGCCTGAAGGCGTTCCGCGCCGAGCGCCACCTGATCGTGTCGCGCGCCGCGCCCTATGGGCAGGTGAACCAGTCGATGGAGCGCGCCGGCCTGGACATGGCCGAGCATTTCAGCGTGCCGCATTTTTCGGCGGTGCCGTACATCGTCAGCACGACGAACCTGCTGGCCACCGTGCCCGAAAAACTGGCCGCCAGCGCGGCGCCGCCCTTCGGCCTGCGCTTCCTGACGCCGCCGTTGAAGGTGCCTGCCTTGCAGACCAATATGTACTGGCAGCGCCGCTATGACCGCGATGGCGGCAATCTCTGGCTGCGCGGCTTGATCGTGGATGCGTTCGCGGTGGGACGGTAGTCCGCGCGCGAAATGGAACGGGACCGTCGCCGCGTGGCGCGGCAACGGTCCCGGGGGTGCTCAGGCGGGCATGACGGAGGCGCGCGCCTGCCGCAGCGCCTCGCGCAGCACGTCCATGTCGCCCAGGTGGTTGGCCAGCAGCAGGATCAGCGCCGCGTTCAGTTCCTGGCTTTGCTCCAGGCTCAGGTCGCGGTGCGTGTCGATCAGCGCCTCGTAGAAATCATCGGGCGAGGCCAGGTTGGTGTCGGTAATCAGCATGTGCATTGCTCCGGTGGCTCAGACGCGGCCGATGGCGCGATTCAGCGCGGCCGCGACGGCGGCGCCGTCGAAGGCGCGCCAGCGTGCCGCGATGTGCTGGTCGGGACGGATCAGGTAGGCGGTGCCGGGGCGCGCGTCATAGCGGGCTGCCAGCAGGCCGTCGGCGTCGCTCACCACCGTGATGTCGGCCGGCGCGCCGGCGGCGTCGCAGTCCGGGCCGGCGACCAGCACGGTCTTGACCGGCACCGGCGCCAGGCGCAGCGCGGCCAGCGCGCGCAGCGTGGCGGCGTCGGGCAATTGATCCGGGCAGAACAGCGCCAGCACGAAATCGCCGTCCAGCTGCGACAGCCACCAGCCCGGCTCGCCGCCGGCGCGCACCGGCGCGTCCAGCGCCACGGCGCCGGGCCGCATGCGGCCGGAGAAGGCCGCCGTGTCCGGCGTGTTCAGCGGCGAATCGGCGTAGGTCGCGGGCAGCGACAGGCGGCCGCTGTTGACCAGCGAGCGCGCGAAGGGATAGGTCTTGGCCAGGTTCAGCACCGCGTTGCGGAAGCTGCGGCTGATCTCGCTCTTGGGCGTGATGAAATCGGTGGCTCGGGACGAGTTCAGGATGTTCTCGTCGGCGGCGTGCTCGCGCTCGGCGCTGTAGGTGTCGATCAGCGTTTCGGGCGCCAGGCCGTCGGTCACCAGCTTGAGTTTCCAGGCCAGGTTCTCGGCGTCCTGCACGCCGCTGTTGGCGCCGCGCGCGCCGAAGGGCGAGACGCGGTGCGCCGAGTCGCCGGCGAAGACCACGCGACCATGGCGGAACGCGTCCATGCGCTCGCAGGCGAAGGTGTAGACGCTCACCCATTCCAGGTCGAACTGGGTGTCGGGCCCGAGCAGGGCGCGGATGCGCGGCAGCACGTTCTCGGGCTTGACCGCTTCGACGGGATCGGCGTTCCAGCCCAGCTGGAAGTCGATGCGCCAGACGTTGTCCGGCTGCATGTGCAGCAGCACGGACTGATTGGGGTGGAAGGGCGGGTCGAACCAGAACCAGCGCTCGGCCGGGAAATCGGCCTTCATCTTCACGTCGGCGATCAGGAAGCGGTCGCGGAAGATGCGGCCGTGGCTTTCCTGGCCGATCAGCTTGCGCACCGGCGAGCGCGCGCCGTCGCAGGCGATCAGCCAGTCGGCGCGCAGCGTGTAGGGGCCTTCGGGCGTCTCGATGCTGACGGCCACGCCGTCGGCGTCCTGTTCCAGGCCGGCGACCTTGTTTTTCCAGCGCAGGTCGATGTTCGGCTCGGCGCGGGCCTGCTCGTACAGGAAGCCCTCGGCGTAGTACTGCTGCAGGTTGATGAAGGCGGGGCGGCGGTGGCCGGGCTCGGGCAGCAGGTCGAAGCGCCAGACTTCCTGCTCGCGGAAGAAGACCTTGCCGACGTTCCAGGACACGCCCTTGTCGGTCATGCGCTGGCCCACGCCCAGGCGGTCCCAGATTTCCAGCGTGCGCTTGGAGAAGCAGATGGCGCGCGAGCCGGTCGACAGCCGGTAATCGTCGTCCAGCACCACCACGCGCAGGCCGCGGCGGGCCAGGTCCAGCGCGGTGGTCAGGCCGACCGGGCCGGCGCCCACCACCACCACGGGGTGCCGGGCGGGCGCGCCGGCGTCCTGCTCGGCGCGCTTCTCATAGGCGAACTCCATCGCCTGGTAGTCGATGTCTCCCACGGTTGTCTCCTGTGTGGGGTCTTGTTTTTCCATCGGGCGGCGCGGGCCTTCTTGTCGGGCGCGCGGCCGCCGGTCTTGCGGGCAAGGTCCGGCGGCGCCGGACGGGGAGGGCGCCCCCCCGGCGGGGCGGTCGCGGGCTCAGCCTTCCAGCTGTTGCCACATCTCCAGGTCGCGCTTGTCGGTCCAGATGCGCGGATGCGTGATGCCCTGGGCCTCGTCATAGGCGCGTGACACGTCGAACGGCATGCAGTGGTCGAAGATCACCCAGTCGCTGTAGCGCGGCTTCATGAAGTCGTAGACCTCGCGGTAGATGGTCCTCAGGTCCTTGCCCTCGGCCACGCCACGGTTCACGGCGCCGTACAGGTCGGTCAGGAAGGCGCGGGTGCCGGCCAGACCCTTGCGGACTTCCTCGGCGTTCTTCAGGGCCGGGCCGCGGCCGGGCACCATCTTCTCGGCGTTGAAGCCGGACAGCGCGTCCAGCGTCGAGGGCCAGTCGCGGAAATAGGCGTCGCCGCAGTAGGGCGTGGACTGGTATTCGACCAGATCGCCAGCGAACAGGATCTTCTGCTCGGGTAGCCAGGCGATGGTGTCGCCCTTGGTGTGGCCACGGCCGACCTGCAGCAGCTGGACTTCCAGGTTGCCCAGGTTGACGGTCATTTCGCCCTTGAAGGTCATGGACGGCCAGACCAGGCCCGGCGGAATCGATTCGGCGTTGCGGAACAGGCGCGGGAAACGGCCGATCTCGCTGGCCTTGTCCTGCTCGCCGCGCTCGGCGATCAGGTCATAGGTGTCGCGGCTGGCCAGGATTTCCTGGGCCTGGTAGGCGGATGCGCCGAACACGCGCACGGCGTGGTAGTGCGACAGCAGCACGTACTTGATCGGCTTGTCGGTCACTTCGCGGATGCGGCGGATCACGTCCTGGGCCATGACCGGGGTGGCCTGGGTGTCGACCACCATGACGGCCTCGTCGCCGATGATCACGCCCGTATTGGGATCGCCTTCGGCGGTGTAGGCATAGGCGTTGTCGGACAGTTTTTCGAACGAAACGACCTTGTCTTCCAGGTCGGCGTGCGAGGCGAATTGCTTGCTCATGGGGGCTCCTTCCACGGTTTTATAGGAATAGGGTGTGGAAGGACTATAGTCCGGCGTTAGTGTTTGTGCAATACGTTTGCTATAAACAAACTCTCACAAACCTCCATCGCACCGCAAGACATGGCGGGCGAGGGTGGAGCCCGCGTCCCACCCCCAAGCCGCCCCACCCGGGGCCGGGCGTATCGGGCTTTGCCGGTCCGCGGC